>JAHDHB010000447.1 GCA_020631545.1 Saprospiraceae bacterium
TCATTTTTTCATGGCAAAATGAGTACATAACGGTTATTTTTTCGTTCCTAACCTGTAAATTCGGTTTTAAATTTGCATTCCAAGCATCTAATTCCGCTTGAAAAAAAGCTTCTAAAAATTCCTTAACTTCTGCAATCATAACATTAAATTTAACAACTAAATAAGATTGTTTTTTAAGGTTTCATCTGGTCCTGCATTAGCAGAAATATTCGGAGTAAATTTTTGATTTTTCAACCCATTTAAATAAATCTTCTTGACAACATATGATACGTCAAGACAAAGCCTAGGATCAACATGACTTTTAAGTAATTGATAAGCTCCTTCTGCCTCTTCCTTTTCCAATTCTTTATTGAGTGCTTCAACAATCGCATTATCTGTCAATATTTGATATTCAACCGTCACTCTCAGATCAAAAGTGATAAAATTGCTGGAATTAGCCATCTTTAGCGCTTTCTCTCTTCTTTCAAGTTGCTTGGCAATACTCCTCTCAGCCCTTTTCATTGGCCCAAGATTATAATCTTCTGATGCTGTAATAAGATTTAAAGTCTTTTTATATCCTGAGCCTTGAAACCAATCAGCGAGGATATGTGAAGCATTAAATTTGCTTTCTGTATCTTCCTTGAACTTATCAGCATCTTTTAAGCTTTGATTAGCCTTTTTATTATCGACAGAATTAGTATTTCCATACGTATTTTTGTCTTTTAAGGCTATATTTTCGCCAAGAGTCGATTGCTCTAATTTCCCTTCACTGACATCAACAACTTTAACAGTTGTTGTAAAGTTCTTGGTTTCTTTTTCTTCTTCCCCTTCTCTTTCTATAGAATACTCATACTTTATAATAAGTTCCTTCCCATCAGCAGAAACCTCTATTTCTTTAGGATTGTATTTATTATGTTTTTCAGTTTGATTGCTTCCTTGTCCCTCCTCTAGCTTTCCTTCTTTGTTAAAATATACCTGTTTTGCGTCCTCCTTGCTTGATCTTCTAATGTAAATAATATTTCCTTCTTCGCTTCTGACGTACGTATATCCTAACTTGTTTATTTCTTCTTCATTTTTTATTGCAAAATCTGTTAGTTTACCAGATTCAACATTTAAAAACTTTTCGCCAATAAACTCATCTATTCCTGATTGAACGTTAAGTATTACTTGGGATGACTTACCATCAGGATTTACTTTTCCTTCAAAATGAACAGGAATTCCATCATCTTTAACCTCACCATACACAGCTTCCAACTTCTGCATATCGTACTTCTCCTTGATCTTAGGTAACTTTTCCTTGATCTCCGCCTTACCAATATCTGGCTCTTTAGCAAACTTTACTGCCTCATCAAGCCCATCTTCCAAATCCTTCTTCTTCTCCGCATCAGTACGATCATCCTTCCCCTTCGTATCCTTCACCAGCCCCAATTTCTTCAAAATCTTCCTTCCCGCCTTTTTCGCACGCAAGATAATCTTTTTTAGAGCTTTATCAATACGCTTACGTATTTTTTTAATTATTTTTTTTATTTTTCCTGTAAGTCCTGTGACACCGACTAGGGCAGCGAGGAAGCCTACGAGTACTGGAATCGCCTTGGCAAATCCGCGTTCTATGGTCTCTGCGACTTTGGCGACATTGCCTGCTGCGATGGCTTTGATGCCTTCTATGAAGGTACTGACGAGTTCCATGATTTGTGAGCCGCGTTCTATGAAGAACTTCACGACATCAATAATAAGCATGGCAGCTTTGACGAAAGCACTAGCAGGACTCATTAAGCCTAAAATCCATTTGATGCCTGCTTCGATGACTTTGGTGATGACCATTTGCTTGATACCGCCAATGACCGTTTCTTTCAGATCCGTGAATTTTTCTTTGAGGTATTCCCAAATACCTTCGAAACCTTTGTCTCGGATAACTTTGAAAATCTCTACGGCACCTTCGATGGCCGACATTACTCTTTCTCCTAGTAATTTGACAGCGAGATTGCGGATATAGCCCCAGGTTAACCCTAGAATTTGGGAGACTAAATTGAAGATACCCTTTAGACTAAATAGGTTTTCGGGTACTTGGATGCCTAGTGGCCCGAGAGAACCTGTGAGCCATTCTACTAAGCCTGTAGTCAAGTGTTTTTTGATTCTTGCTCCGAAACTTTTAACACCATCTCCTACTCCTGAAATCAGTTGTTTAAGAAAACCAACAGGATCGGTAATTATCGTTCCGATTACTTTCTTTACGCCACCTAGGAGTTCCATCAACATGTTTTTGATGTTGAGTATGGTTTTTATAGCACCTCCTACTGCATCTAGAGCCATGTTTACTAACCCACGATTAGCCGCTTTCATCGCCTCAATCTTTTCATCTACAGCGGCAATGCTTTCGTTATATTTATCTGCTAGTGAACCTATTAATTCTTCTTGTTTGTCGTTGACGGATTGTTCTAGTTTGTCAAAATCACCTTGAATGCTGTTGGCTGCTTTTTGTGCAAATGCTCTTAGATGTGCAGGTTGCTTTTTGACTTCATCGTTTACCTTTTTCTTACCGGCAGCTATTGCGGCCATAGCCGCTTTTAGTTGTGTACTGACAACTTCTGCTATTTCTGTGAGTGTCTCGTCTAGTTTTGCAGTGTATTTATCTTTACCAGATTCAAAATATTCGTTTACTTTATCAGGTAAGCCTTTAAATAAATCTCTTAGCCACAAGGCTTTTCCATCTAAACCAGAATATCGTCTCTTTTTATAAGCACGCATTTCTTTTTTTACATGCGCTTCAAATACTTTAGTAGCCAGCTCTGCACCTTGGTCAAAAAGAATACCTACTTCTTCATCCAATCCATTAAGTATTTCATTGACTCTATCCCTTGTTTCTTCAAAAATCTTAACAATTTTACTTGCAATTTTTTTCCTTTCTGCTGTGTCTTTTCCTCCTGTTTTACCTTGCTTACCCAATACTTTTGCTAAAAGTCCAGCGCGAACTTTTGCCATTTGCTCTGCTTTTTGCTTTTCTTCATCTACTACCAGTTGTTCTGTCTCAGCTAGTGTATTACTTTCTTCTTGCCTGAAATTTTGAGCAGCGTTTTTGCTATGTGTTTTTGCTTCCTTTTTAGAGTTTAAAGCATCTTGAAAGGCTGGTTCGTTAGAGTTCGCTAATACTTCATCACTTACCCCTGCATCGGCCATTTTTTGGTCGATTTCTTGGGTGTTTTCTTCTAATGGCTGGACTACTTCTGCTTCACTTCGCAAAGGGGGCATTGCCTTTTCTGCATGTAAAGGTTTAATTTTCCCTTCTTTTTTTGCCGCTTTCAAAGGAACTACCTTTCTTTCTGGAACGCTTTCTACATCAGGATTTTCGTTGGTGGTTTCTTCTATCCCGCCTGAGGCTTGTTCCTTCTGTGCGCCTACACTTTCGGATGTTTTTGCTTTTACGTCTTTTAAATTGTTGTTTTCCTCAAAGTTATCTGCCTTTTCTAGGGTATCAGGCAACTTAATCATATCAAGAATTGCCTTTTTAAACGCTTCTACATCAAACTCTCCTGGCTTTTGTTCTGCCATTTCTTCCGTTTGACCTGCTTGAGCGATGCTCTCCCGTTCATTCGATGGCGGAACGGCTGCGGCTTGTGCTTTTTTGACAGACTTTTTAGCTGGTTCGTGTTTCGCTTTTTCAGCAGCCATTTCCTTCACACGATCTTTGAAGGCTAAGAAATTTGGATCTTCTGCTGCTGATTTTGGACGTTTCGAAGCTTCTTTTTCGCTAGAATCAGTTGTGGAACTACCTTCTTTTTCTGCTTCTTTCCCCCCTAAAGTGGCTTCTTTTTTATTGTGATGTTTTAAACTTACAGCCTTTACGCTATTGGACGATTTTGCTTGAAGCGAATCAGGCATACTATCTGTACCATTCTTTGGTTTGATAAAATCCTTATTCGTTGGTTTTTCTCCTTCCGTATCGACATTTACAGTAGTATTAAGAAGGTTTTGCTCAAAATTAGGCTCCTTTTCTCCTTGTTCCTCCTGAATATTTTCAATCAAAGGGGAAGAAGCTAATGAAGCTATCTCCTTAGATTTATTTTCCGTATTCCGTGTCGGATTGGCCAAAGGCGATGCCCCATTCCCATCCCCTGCCAACAGTACGCCTTGTGAAGCCATCTCTACAAGTGGAGAAGCAGAAAATTCTTGATTCGCTAAAGGTGATATTAAAAGATTGCCACTTTCCGTAGCTAATTCCTTGTTTTCTAAAGACGGTATGGCTTTTTTAGGGCTGCTGTTTCCCGTCTTAGACGGCTCCTTCGCTGGGGATGTTGTGGGTTGGGCGTACATGGAGTTTGGTTTTCGTACCGTTTTTTTTATTGACGGATGCTTTAATTGGAGTTCGTTCTAAACTGACAGTGAGACAATTATTTCCTGTAAAACTACGTTCGTATTCTATTCAGTACCTCCAGCAAATCATTTTGTAAAATCATTAGTGTCGGCAAGTTCGGTGTCGGATAGGCATATTCTTTCAACCATTTTCGATAAGCAATTTCAAACTCTAATCCTAAAGGCGTTTCTAGCCAGTAGATATTGGCAAAGATGTGAGCGGGTGTCTCTAGCCGAATTGTCTTTTCAATAAAATTTCGGAAAATGGGATCTTGAAAACGAGCAGGCCATTTGGGTAATATAACACTGATTTGGAAGGAATAAGGATCCTTTTGTACTTCACTGATGTTATTGGCATTTACATCAGGTAAGGACAGAAAATCAGTGTTTGTTATCGTGTTATTGCTTATTAACACCTGTTTTGGGCGTAATAATATATGTTCTAAAAGATAAAAGCCTTCAGTATTGGCCTTCTCTGATAACCAAAAAACGGTTTCATCTCGAAAGTAATCTCTCAAAGAAGAACTGCTATAATCATCACTTGTAGCTATTATGATTCCATCAAAATCAATTGTGTAGGTGAATGGAGCACTAGTACCTCCTAATGTGTAGTTATTAGCATCTATTCCCAAGGAAAACACTCGATTCAAATCCCTGTAAATCTGTTTTTTTTCAGCCTCTATATATCGATTGCCGCGTAATAGAACAGCCTGATTATCATCAATTATCTCAAAATAGTATTCTGCTATTCCATTAGTTAAATCATCTAGGATATTCACATAAAACAATGATCGACGACCATAGGAAGGAAAACCCAACAGGCGAGTGAGCCGTTTTTCTAGTCCCGAAACATTGGAACTCCCATCCCAAACATCTGGAAATCCGTTGCTTAATAGCTTGTAGTTGTATCCTTGTCCGCGCTGACTACTGACCAATGGATAATCTTCTAGTAGAGCGATTTTATTCGCTATCAAGTTACTAGAAGTCAAGTTGTTCGCAGTATTTCGTGCTTCCTCGTCTTGAATATCATTGTTACGAGCGTACATCAAGACGGCATATTCGCTAAACTCTTCTGCAAAACGTCCTGCCAAATGATTCAAAAAGCGGTTTCTTCTGTCCAAATAGACTTCTTCGGATTCGGTGATGTCTTGCAAACCACTGTTGTATAAACTATTGTAAAGCGGTGCAATATCTGGGATATTGGTCAATAATTGCGAAAAGTAGGTCTGTGCAATGCTATTATCTATGGAAAACAAGGCTTTTACATTGGTCAATTGCGATAAATAGCTTGCTAGTAAATGCTCAAAAAATAAGAGGTAGCCCTTGAGTTGTTTTGCTTGTGATTGTCTTAGTTTTGAAGCTGTTAAGGATAGTCCTTCTTCTCCAATGCCGTATACTTCTGGGAAGTCGTTTTGGATGCTGTAGTAGGTTTCGGTTTCTTGGTTTTCGCCTGTGGGTATGGGAAAATCATCGATCATTGGAAAATCCTGATCGATTAAAGCTTGCTTTTGTGCATTGAACCAATCTAGATAAATAGTTGGTTCAAAACTAATCTCGCCAGATAAAACGGTAATCTTTGATTTTTCAAGACTTAGCTTTGGCTTATAAGTAATGTCTTGAAATAATTTCAAACAATTGACAATATCTCTATTGTATAGTTTATTATCAACATAGTTAGCTATGCTAAAACCATTTACTGCAATTACGCCATCTATATCCATAATA
>JAHDHB010000448.1 GCA_020631545.1 Saprospiraceae bacterium
AAAATACGAAAAGAAAAAGAATTGTAATGTTTTAATCGTTTTTGATAAATACTTATGCCTTCATCTAAGTAAGGAAAAGCCGTTTTTCCAGTCATCCAAAGCTCTATCTTCATAAAAACTAGGTTATTCTAGATCTGCTAAATCAATGGAATAGCTCCATTCCATATTGCCTTCACTATCAAACACTTCAAGCTTGCATTTTCGTTCAACTCCTTGCCCACTGATAGTAATTTTTCCATAATTTCGCTTACGAACTAAGGTTTTTTTGATTCGGAGAGGATTTTTGAGATTGGGCGTTGGGTTGGCAATACTTGTGAGTGGGGAACAGGTAAACTCATGTAAACTATAATCTCCTCCTCGATAAAAATAATTTAATTCGGTATAGTGTCGATCACCATTGAGAAAAACGACCCCTGATATGTTTTTCTTGCGGATGTAAAATAACAATTCTTCTTTCTCCTCAGGAATATTACCTAAGTTTTCCCCCTTCTTTCGATCTGCAAGCATTTGAGAACCCGTAACTATAAATTTAAAATTGGCTCTAGAAGCAAGCAATTTTTTCTTTAACCACTCCATTTGTTGATCGCCAAACATCGTTTCACCATCCACCTTATTATATCGCGTATCTAACATGAAGAAATCAGCATCTTCGTAAGAGAAATGATGAAAAACACCATTTGCTTTTTCCGAACCGAAGGAAGAATTAGGCCAAAAATCCTTAAAAACGGCTAGTGATTGCTTTTTATTTTCAAAACTTCCATCACTATTATTAGGGCCAAAATCATGATCATCCCAAATGGCATATTGTGGGCAGCTTTTCAAAAATTCTCCAATCTCTGGTTTTAGGCGCATGGAGACATTTTTCATAAACATGTCTTCGTAAGATTCCCATTCATTATCTAAATAATAAACATTATCGCCCATCCATACCATGAAGTCGGATTTTTCTTGCATCATGCTGCTGAATATCTTATAACGATTGTCGCCCTTTATTCCTTTATAAGGAAATGGAAATGCGCAAGAACCTAGTAGAAAAGAAAAGTTGCTTTCTGATTTAGCCATGGAAGATAAGCCTGTACGCTGTTCCTCTTTTATTTCATCTTTTGACAAGTAGATTTTGAGCGTTCCATAGTGATTCACAAAGTTGATTTTCTTCACATTGTAGTAGATCGCATCCAAGCCGCGCGCTACTGCATATTCATAAAGATATTCGTCTAATCGATCAAAATTACGGATGGTTTGATGAGAGGGTACCTCAACAAGAGAGTCAGATACTAGCAACCAAAGTGTGGCCGAAGTATCTGTAGAATGTCCTTCTACAGGCCCTAAAACGACTTGGAGAGATTGCCCCAAAAGCGCAAAAGAAGTGAGTATTAAATATGTTGCCGTCAAGACAATTCGATGCATGTCCTTGATGTTTCGGCAAATATAGGTAATTTTACGGAGATTGTATACTTTGAATTATTTACGATAGAATTAGATGTCAAATTCTTGCTATCTTTGAATTCTAAAACAAAGAAAAAATGAGTGAAACACCGATTAAATGTCCTAGATGCACGAAGGATCTTGTCCTCAAAAATATACCAGAAAAGGGGCTTTTAATAGAAACCGATTATTGCCAAGCTTGTAAAGGGACTTGGTTTGACAAAGGGGAACTAGAAAAGATTGAACAGATCATTGAACCCGTTTTTTATGAAATTCGACGAATTCCTAGTGAGGAAAAGCAAAATTCTGTTCTAAATTGCCCTAAATGTACTACTAAAACTAGTTTAGAAAAGCATCGACATCCTAGAGATAAGTTTGTTATTATAGATGTATGCCCTAGTTGTAAAGGAATTTGGTTGGATGGTGGTGAATTAGAGGCTATTCAGAAAGAAAATGTTTTTACGGCGTTTAGTAGAGTGATGCGAAATATGTCCTAAAAATCAAGCCCTTAAAGCCCTAGTGGTTCAACTCATAAGTAGTTGATACTATAGGAGCCGTACTGATAGATGCGTACAAGCACACGCCTAGCTTCGGAATTAAGCCTAATTATATGTATTATTTTTTAAAACTATAAAGCCCTATTAATCAAAATGACACAACATTTCAGATCAATTAATTCAAATGGAATCAGGAAATTAATTGATTTTTAATAAATAAAAAAGTATTTTCATGTAGAGGAGAGGGACAAATTGCCTAGAGGCAAATCGATTTTGCTCATCCAAAACCTAAACAACATGAAAGTACGGAATCTCACCTGCCTTTTAATCGGTGTATTTTTTGCCTTGGGCTTACAAGCCCAAACGACTATATCAGGCTATATTAGCAATGAAGAAACCGAAGAGCCAATAGTTCATGCCAATGTCGTTGTTGAAGGAACGGTGATTGGTACCATTACAGATGAGAAAGGTTTTTTCGAATTAAAAGTCAGTCTTGAGCCTCCCTTTGTTTTATTTATTTCCTATCTAGGATATTCCTCTCGTGAAGTAGTCGTAACTGAAATTAACGAAATTATTGACTTTACTATGGTACCGACTAGTATAGAAGGACCAGATGTTACGGTTACTGCTTCAAAAATAAGAGAACACGTAATGCATGCCCCTATAACCATCGAGACAATGGATTTAAGGGAATTGCAAACGACTCCTTCCGCCTCTGTGTATGATGCTGTTGCCAATCTTAAAGGAGTACAAGCAAATACGGGAAGCCTCAATTTTACCTCAATGAATACTCGTGGGTTTGCAGATATGCAAAATTGGCGTTTCGTGCAGCTTATTGATGGAATGGATGCTAGTGCCCCCGGCCTTAATTATCCTGGTGGTGCAAATTCGAGTCCCGCAGATATTGATATCGCTAGCATAGAGCTAATTCCAGGGGCTTCTTCTGCATTATATGGTGCTAATGCATTCAACGGCTTACTTTCCATTAACACAAAAAATCCTTTTTTCTATACAGGTTTGAGTGCGTATGTCAAGGGAGGAGTTACAGTGCAAAACATGAATGGCGTAAATCCTCTACTCGATTTTGGATTTAGATATGCGCAATCTATTAGTAATAAAATTGCGTTTAAGATTAACTTTGGAGCTTTAGCAGGAACCGACTGGGGAGCGAATGACCAATCTTTTTATATTGACAATCGAAGGGCTTCAAATGCCGATTTTTTCCTTAGTCTACCAAGAAATGATCCTAATTTTGATGCCGTCCATGTTTATGGGGATGAAGTGCAAGTACCCGTACAAATTGATAATTTTGGTACGTTGATGACCATCAATCGTTCAGGAATTAAGGAGGCGGATATTGTAGATTACAACCTTCAATCCTATAAGTTCAATATGGCTTTACACTATCGTATTTCTGATGAAGTGGAGGCGATTTACAGTTCTCAATTTTTACATTCAGATGCTATTTTGCGCCATACGACAATGTATCCTTTAGTCAACCTAACGCTCCAAAGCGACCGGCTAGAATTCAAGGGGAGCAACTGGGATTTAAAGGGTTATATCGTGAGAGAAAATGTCGGAGACTCTTACACTATGCTTGCTACTGGAGCCTATATCCAAGAACGTTTGAAATCTAGTACGGAATGGGGAGGAGATTATGGTGCAGCATTTCGAGGAGAAATTTCTAATGTAGCAGCTAACGATCATGATGCTGCCCGTAGCTATGCGGATCGCGATATTTTGGGGCCAGAAAGTGAATTGTTTCAAACGGCTAGGAGTGAAACGCTTCGAAATCCCGATATTAGCACTGGTGGTTCTAAGTTTGTCGATAAAACAAGTATGATTCATGTCGATGGGAATTATACCTTTGGAATGCTCAAGGATCATCTCGACTTACAAGTAGGAGGTAGTTTTCGGCGTTATCTTTTAAATTCTGAGGGACAATTGTTTAATGACGGTATTAATGGTTTTAATGCCCCAATTCCTGTACAAGAATATGGGGGTTTTCTACAAGTAGGAAAGAATTTTTTAGCGGATCGAATCAACTTGCGTGGCTCTATTCGATTTGATAAGAATCAAAATTTTAAAGTCGCACTTTCCCCTAGATTATCAAGCGTTTTTGCCTTAGATAAGAAGAAAAATCACAACCTACGCTTTTCTTATCAAACAGGATTCCGAAATCCTAGTTCACAAGAAGCCTATATCGCTCTAGATATTGGTCAAGCTATTTTACTAGGAGGAACGGAGGATAATATTAGGAACTACAACTACGCCATAAATGCTTCAACTTCGGTTGAAGGAACAGCGATCTTAGAAAACATGTACTCCTTGGAATCTTACTTGACCTTTTTGAATACCAACGTTTTAAGCGATTTGGTTTTACTTGATTTATCGTATTTAAAACAAGAAAAAAACACGACTTACGAGATTGGCTACAAGGGCTTACTCACCAATAAACTATTCATTGATTTGAATTATTACCACACACAATATAAAGATTTTGTAGTGCGCCGAAATGGCGTTAGTTTACAAACTGGTCGTGTTTTTTCAATATATACGAATATCAATGAGGAAAAAGTAACCTCGCAGGGTATTGGTCTAGGATTAGACTATACCTTACCAGGGAATTTCGTGTTTGGTGGCAATTATTCTTACACGAATTTTGACGCGGAAGAAGCGGTCGCTAATAATCCAGGATTTCTACCTAGTTTTAATACTCCAAAACATCGATTTAACTTATCACTTCGTAACAATAATATTGCTAAGACAAATTTGGGCTTCAATATAAAATATCGCTGGTCAGATGCTTATACTTGGCAATCTCCATTTGGACAAGGAGCCATCGAATCCTTTGATATTGTAGATTTAGCCGTGTTTTATCAAATCAAAAAGTTGAAATCTCAAATTAAATTAGGGGCTTCGAATCTTTTAAATCAAGAATATCGGACTGTATATGGTGGCCCTAGAGTTGGGTCTATTTATTATGTAAGCTGGACATTCGATCAAATGTAACATGACTTAAACAATATGATATAAGACATACAATTCGTTGATGTAAAACGCTGTTTATCAGTATTTAAAAACCAATATGTTTCTTGAATTTTACATCGTACTTTGAAGGAAAGTCTTTTCGGAGTGGCCTCAATCTTATTTCATATTTTGATGAATGCTACCAGTTTTCCTTTGTCACAAGCTTTAAAACCAAGAGTTTCGTAGAAGCTTCTTGTTTCTATAGTATCATCTGTCAGCAAGACTTTTTGTCGAATGTGCTTGAACTTTTCTAGCGTTTTTGTCATTAGTGTTGTTCCTATTTTCCTTCTTTTGTAGGCTTTTAAGACCAAAACATCTTGAATATAGGCAATCGTGAAGCCATCTCCAACGACTCTTATCAAACCAATGAGTTCGTTATTTACCCAAGCAGTTAGGACGAAATGCGAATTTTTTATGGCGTTTACGAGCATTTCAGGATTTTTGGAATAGGCTGTCCAACCTGCATCGTTATAGAGCGTTAGTAAGGCATTGAGGGGAAGTTCTTTTTCTTCTTTATACTTAATATTAGGCATCATCTTTCTGTTATTTAATGGAATCTCATAGATATTTATTGAACTTATAAGTGAAGGAAGCCTTTTAAATAACACACGGCTTTCCCTCTCATATACACTCGCTCTCCTTCTAACCTACAGAATAATTCGCCACCTCTTTCAGAGATTTGCAAAGCATGTAGTTCCTTTTTATTCAATCTTTTTGCCCAAAATGGGATTAGGGTGCAATGAGCAGAACCCGTGACAGGATCTTCGAATATGGAAGCTTGAGGCGTAAAAAATCTAGAAACAAAATCAACCGAATCACCTTTCGCCGTTACAATAATTCCACCAGGATCTAGGTTGATTTGGTTAAGGATCGCTGTATTCGGCACTATATTTTTTATGTCTGCTTCATTTTCATAAACAAGTAGGTAATCTCTTGCTTTCCAAACTTCTAGGGGTTGTAGATTTAGTCCATCTGTGATTGTTTTCGAGAGTTGGGCTTTTATTGGAGGTCTTGAAGGGAAATCCAATTCAAACAATGCTCCGAAACGCTTCACTTTTAGCTGACCACTATGAGAATTAAATAAAATAGTATC
>JAHDHB010000449.1 GCA_020631545.1 Saprospiraceae bacterium
ACGAAGACTACTGTTGACTTTGTACTTAATATTCAACTGGAATTAAAGGAAAAGAAAGCATAGTATGGCTGTACATATCGATATCACAAGGTCAAAAGTATTCCAAGAAGCCTTCCTGCCGAAAAAGCTTTAATATGAACGACTACTCAGGGAAGCAAAGGAAAGCGAGCTGAGGGCAAGAAGGAGATTAGAGGAAGCAAGAAGAAGAACGCGAAGAGAAAGAGCTCATTCAAAAAAAGATAGTAAGGAATCTGTTAGAGTTCACTAGTTTTGATGTTCACCAAATAGCTGCAATTGCAATGGTCTCCCTTGAGTATGTATTTAAAAGTCAACAAGAATTAAGGAATATAAAATAGGAAATGACTGAGTGCTATTTGTTTTAGAAAAAAACTGTCTGTTCGAAAAATACCGACATTTTTCGTGAGAAATTATTTTAGTTTTTTATTATAAATAATTAGGTGTAATTATTGGGGAAATGGTATAATAGTACAACACTTACTTGTTGTATTATTATTCATTTTTAACCCAAACTATGCGTATTTTAATAACTAACACAGGGCCTTGGGGAACTGGAAGCTTTACTGTAGCTAAAGGTCTTCTAGATGCTTTTCTTGAATTAGGCCATGTAGTTAAACTTTTTTTCCCAGATTCGGAGGAGCCTTCTCCTGAGCTTGAATTTTATTATTCTCAACCTGACCTTTATGAGGTTTGGAAGTTACCCATCGAAAAAGATGGGATGAGGATTGATTCTTTTCCTTTGATGATTACCGATCCTCATCCTCGAAATCCACTTGGTAATACTTACAAAGATTTGTCAGACAAAGAATTGCAATTTTATTTAGATGCTTTTGAAGATAGAATTGTGGGGGTGTTGGAAGAATTTCAACCTGATATTGTGGAATGCCAACACATTTGGGCTTACGATCATGTTATCAATAAATTAGGTTATTCCTACTTGGCTACTACACATAATAGTGATCAAATGGGATTTCGTTACGATCCACGGATGCGTCCTATCGCTTTAGAATCTGCTAAACATGCCAAATTTATTTTCTCTATTTCGGAGCAAAACAGGAATGATGTTCTTTCATTATATGATGTAGATCCAGAAAAAGTTATTTATATCCAAAATGGCTATGACCAACGTGTTTTTAGACCTATGGACTTGGATAGAAAAGCTGTATTTCGAGAATTTCAATTGGATATCCCTGAAGATTCTTTTGTCGTCAGTTTTGCAGGGAAACTATCTAAAACCAAGGGGATTGACACAATTTTGCAAGCCAAAAAATTGCTAGATGATTACGAGAATCTTCATATGATTATTATGGGATCTGGTAAACTCGAAAAAGCATTGGCAGGAGTTGCACTAGAAACTACTTCTACTAAAAATATACATTTTGTTGGTCATCAGACCTTAGTGGATGTATCTCGGCTTCACAATGTCGCTGATATATCGATGATGCCTTCAAGAACAGAAGGTTTTGGTCTTTCTTGTCTAGAAGCAATGGGGTGTCGAAAACCACTCATTGTCAGTAGGTGTGGTGGCCCAGAAGATTTTGCGGTAGGAGAAATCATCGATAAAGAAAATCCAACTCAACTGGCTAATGCAATTGTGAAATTAATGCAATTGCCTGAAAATGAAATTGATGAGTTGGCACAGCGTTCCTTAGAAAAAGCGCAAGAATTTTCTTGGCTTAATATTGCTAAGCAGCGAATTAGCTATTATGAACAAGCTATTTTAAGCCATAACGCGAATTAATTGCTGAATTTTTCCTCCTAAGATTAGGTCAATAGTTAGTCGAAAATTTCCGGTTTTCGACTAACATTTGTTTGCTTGTATTTTCTAATTTACTAGTGGTTCTACGCATAGGTTCTTGACAACCTATGCTTGTTATTCTTCGGTTATCCTGCGTTGCTCATCGGTTAGGTAGCTACCGCTACTTTCCCTCTTCCGCCTTGGCTAACAAAAAATCACCGCGCCTATACTATCAACTACTTAGGAGTTGAACCACTAGGATGTCCTAAATAATTAGTATTTTTGCACGTATTTTTAAATCCCTTTCCAAATTAATATCTAATGCGTAAGTTTTACCCATTGACTGTCAAAGAGGTGTCTAGAGAAACAGCGGATTGTGTTTCCCTCTCTTTTGCTATTCCTACGAAACTAGAAGACACTTTTCGCTTTATTCAAGGCCAGAGTTTGACTTTGCGAAAGGAAATCAATGGGGAAGATATACGTCGTTCTTATTCGCTCTGTACTTCGCCCTTGGAAAATGAGTGGCGTGTGGCGGTGAAAAAAGTGTGGGGGGGGCGATTTTCGACTTATGCGAATGAAGTACTTCAAGCAGGAGATATACTAGAAGTCATGCCGCCAACAGGCCATTTCTATACAGAAATGAATCCTGAAAATCAGAAGCATTATGTCGCTTTTGTAGCGGGAAGTGGGATTACGCCCGTCATGTCTATCATGAAAACGGTGTTATTGACAGAGCCCAATAGCCGCTTTTCCTTGTTTTACGGCAATCGTAAGGTAGAATCTATCATTTTTAAGGAGGAAATTGAAGATTTAAAGAGCAAATATTTAGGTCGTCTTCGAGTCGTTCATGTGTTGAGTCAAGAGAGTACAGAAGTCAATCTTTTCCACGGTCGCATTGATAGTAAAAAATGTCGAGCTTTTTGTAAGGAATTAATTGATATTCAGGATGTAAGTGAAGTCTTTCTTTGTGGGCCTAAGGAAATGATTATGTCCTTGGAAGAAACCTTGGCTTCCCTTGGCTTGGATAAATCTAGTATTCACTACGAACTCTTTTATGATCCAGAAGAAGATACGGAAAAAGTAGTTATTGCAAAACCACCTAAAGCTATTCCCGATTCGGAAGTTACCATTATTCTAGATGGTCGTGCTTTAGTCGTACCGCTTGATTTTGATGGTGAAATGATCTTGGATGCAGGGACAAAAAATGGCTTGGATTTGCCTTATGCCTGTAAAGGTGGGATGTGTTGTACTTGCAAAGCAAGAGTGAAAGAAGGCAAGGTAAAAATGAAGAAAAACTATACTTTAGAACCTGATGAGGTGGAAGCTGGCTATGTGCTTTCTTGCCAAGCTCATCCTACTACGGAAAAGGTGGTGATTTCTTTTGATGAATAGATTTTTAGGAGTGTAACTTTGCTGTTATTTGTAGCTTCTTTTCATGAAATCATTCTTTTTCGTTTGATGTTATAGTCGTGCTGCGTGCCTCCTCTTTCTTCTTTCTACTCCAAACATTCATCACGGCATACTCCTTTGGTTTAATCTCTACGCCGCGATATTGGCAGAAGACTTTTATGAATTCGGCACCTATGAAAATCATTTGGGAAGAGTAAAATACCCAGATGAGTAGTACGACGACGGAACCTGCTGCGCCATAAGCTGTCCAGAAGTTGGTATTGTTGATGTAAAATCGGAGTAGCATTTCTCCTAGAGCAAAGAGTATCGAAGTCAAGAGGGCGCCTAGAAGAATGTGCTTCCATTTTAATCGAACATCAGGTAACACTTTGTATATCATTGCAAAAAAAACGGTCAAAGCGATAAAACTTAAGGAACTTTTCCAGAGATGCAAGCCTGAGTTTTGGAAGATTTCTGCCCATTCTGGAGCGTATTCTTGTAGTAGATTACTGCTTGAAACGTACTTTGTTAGGGCGATAAATATGGTGTTGAGAAAGAGGGAGGTCAAGATGATAAAGCTAACAGCGATGACCATCCCAAACGATAAAATCCGGTTGGTAATGACGCGTAAAATGCCGATTTTGATGAGTGAAGTGACGCCAAATATCTTATTTAGTGCGGATTGTAAAGCGTAGAAGACTCCTGTAGCACCAAAAATGAGCACCCCGATTCCTAGTATTGTTGCCCACCAGTTCTGATCTGAATCGCTAATACCTATAATGACTTCTTGGATTTGAAGTGCGGCTCCTTCTCCTATCAATTCGCTGATCTGACGATATATTCCTCCTTTTACGGCTTCTTCTCCAAAGAAAAAACCGACTAATGCTATGGAAATGATGAGAATAGCAGGCAAGGAAAAAATGGTATAATACGATAAGGCTGCTCCCATTTGTACCACTTTATCCTTGTTGTATTGGATAATGGTCTCTTTTAGTAAAAGGAAGAAAACTTTAATGTACTGCCAAATCCTCAATTCGTTGGAAATTTTTGGTGATGAATAGAATCTGGATGGCAAAGTTAATGATTTTTGATGAAAAGGGGCGTTCACGGATAGAGTCTCCTCGTTATTTCCTCTTTAGTGTTATGGTAAGTTATAAACGCTTCATTTCTAACTTGAGATGATACTAGGAGTGGATGTCTAATTTTACTTGCGGCACTAATTTCTTGCTTAGTGAATTATTTTTTCGTTTTTATTGTTGTTCTAGGTGATAAGTGTATTTTTACAGAGAAATCAACAATTCCCCCTTTTAGATCGATAATATATGCAGACAATAGATATTACGACGACGCAAAATGTAACTATCGAATATGATGTAGCGAGACTTTTGGATCGTTTCCTTGCTTTACTGATTGATTTTGTCATTTTAGGTATTGTATTGACTATTATTTCCTTGTTTGTGGCGGCTACGCCTGTTTTTGGTACTGTCGTTACTTATTTTCTCCTGATACCTATTGTTCTTTTTTATTCATTTACTTTTGAATGGTTGATGAATGGTCAATCTCCTGGTAAAAAAGTATTAGGCATCAAAGTTGTCAAACTTTCTGGTGATCAGCCTACTTTAAATGATTACCTTATTCGTTGGGCTTTTCGTTCTATAGATATTTGGTTTTCTCTGGGTACATTGGGGGGGCTTTTTATCTCTTCTTCTACAAAGGGGCAACGTTTGGGGGATCTCGTTGCGGATACGGCCGTTATTAAAGTGAAATCGGATTTTCATTTAAGGCTAGATGATATTCTTCGAATTAGTACGCTGGATAATCATGAAGTCTCTTTTCCTAGTGTTCGCCAATTTTCAGAACAGGACATGTTGCTCATCAAAAATGTTATTTCTCGTTTTCAGAAATATCCGAATACTTCCCATCGTGATGCTGTTCGCGAAACGGTATCGCATATGATGGAAAAACTCGATCTGGAACAAAGGCCTAAGAATAACGTAAAATTCCTTAAGACATTGATTAGTGATTATATTGTGTTGACTCGGTAGGGGGTAATCATAATAAGAAATACAAGACACGTAAGGGAGGCATATAAGATTGTTTGAATGGAAAATAAATGACATGAGGGAGGATTTAATTCCTATGGCCTAAATTGTCTTTTTTCATTACCTTCTCCTAAAAATAAATAAAAAAAATCAGGAAAAAGATGCGATACAAGGCGTGTCTATGTACCTTTGCGGGGTTAGATTTCCCAACACTTTAATCTTGTTTTGAAAAATGATACAACGCATTCAATCTATATTTTTGCTTTTAGCCTCGGGGTCTTTTTTCTCGCTTTTTGGCTTACCTTTCGCTTCTACTGATACACCTTCCGCGCAGTTGTTTGCTGATGGTATTTATGAGATTTTTGATAATCCTCTTTTGTTGGGGTTGACGGCTGTCGGTGGCGGTGTTGCTTTGTTGAATATCTTCTTGTTTAAGAATCGGGGGTTACAATTGCGCCTTGGTTTTTTGACGATTACTTGTAGTATTTTGCTGGCTTTGGCCGCTATGTACTTGTTTTATCAAGAGTCGGGTATGATGGCAGAAGCCTCTGTACCTGAGGACGAATTGGGTATCTTTGCCCCTGTCTCTGCTTTGATTTTCGGTATTTTGGCCAATTTCTTCATCAAGAAGGATGAAAAATTAGTACGCTCCGCAGATCGCTTGCGCTAATATTCGCTGGTAATTTAAAGATTTTCAGCTAACTACTCATTGATTTCCTTAGCTACTTGAAAAATCCAAATCGTGAGGAAATTCACGATTTTAAAAAGTGCTGATACAAAAGCCTAAAATTTCAAGAGATTGACAAGCAGCAAAAAACTCGACGTGG
>JAHDHB010000450.1:0-5704 GCA_020631545.1 Saprospiraceae bacterium
CCCAAACCAAGTCCCGCAGCCATTTTTCCAGATGATCCTAGTAAAACGAATCTATTCAGAGGTGCACGTCCTATTAGCCTTATTCGTTTGGCTGGTGTACATTACAAAAATGTAGGAATTACCGCCTACGAAAATCAATCCTTTCAAGACGCTGCGAATTGCTTCGCCAAATCCTATTTTATCCATAAAGACGAATCGACACTTTCTGCTTTTCTCTTGTGTGTCAATCCTTAAGCATTCGTGGTTTGGCTTTGCCAGCTTAAGGTTTTAGAAGTATGAGTGTTATGATTTGCTAGCAAATCATAATTTACGCATTGGTGTTTTCGTGCATTTCATGTAATAAATCGTGTTTTTTAATTAATGGCTACTTTTCGGAGTAAACTCAGCCTTTCCTATTGTCAAAAATGAAAATTATTTAAGGAAAATTCTGTTGTAAAAGAAAGAATAATCGAATTAATAAAGTTTGAGTAACAATACATAAAGTTGAATTTTTCCTTCGACTAAAAATCAAATCTACTCCTTTTTTAAGGAAACCCCAAAAATAACACCTTGTCCCTAGATGCTAAACGAGCTAGTTTTGTAGCAACAAATCCTCAATACACACTTCATTTTTAAAATTTCAATACAAAACTATGTCGTATTCCGCAAAACCAGGACAACGGGTCAAAGTCGTCATTTCAAAAGCAGATGATGGCGCAGCAGCCTTTAAAGATGATGCCCAATTCGTAAGAGCCAATTTCCAGCAAAGTCAGTCAGGTTCTTTCGTAATGTCGAATGACGCTGTACAAATTAAATTAGAAATATGGAATTGGTCGGGAGGCTGGTATGGTGCTCGTTTCGCTTTATTTATTGATAACAAGAATGTCGATAATTTTATCGTAGACGAAGGCCCTGCTATTCCTGCCCCTATAGCTTGGAGCAAGGTTTTTGTGATTGAGCCAAGGTAAAAAAATATGTTTACCGCTTGGTGTTTCGTCGATTGAGTTTTGATGAATTAGTACATTGTTTATGAGTGTATTATAGCAGCAGGCAAAGGTCGATGATAATCTTTATTTTTTAGTAATTCACTATAATTGAATATTTTTTATGAAAAATTATGAAAACAGACTAAGAGAGATCGACTCAAATGAACCCATTTTTTCGATACCAGCCTTTAAGGTCGAACAAGTTTATACAGCTAATTCTCAAACAGTAGATTGGGGCGTAGAATTATTAGGTGTGCCTAATTTTTGGAAATATACGAAAGGAAAAGGAGTTAAAGTGGCCGTATTAGATACAGGAGTTACTTGCACTCATCCAGATTTAAAAGATGCTATTATTGCAGCAAAAGACTTTACCAATAGTCGATGTGGAATTAGTGACTTCAATGGACATGGAACACATGTGGCAGGTATTATCGCTGCGAGAGATAATGCTGTAGGAGTGGTCGGAGTAGCTCCTGAATCTGAACTTATTATTGGAAAAGTACTTGGCGATGACGGTACTGGAAGTGCCGAAATGGTGGCCAATGGAATTTATTGGGCAATAGAAAAAGGGGCAAATATTATATCGATGAGTTTGGGGAGCCCTTACCCTTCTCAAAAGATTTATAAAGCGATACATACTGCTATAGAAGCAAATGTATTTGTTATCTGTGCAGCAGGGAATAGCGGACCTAATTTAGATACCGTTGAATATCCTGGAGCTTTTGACGAGACAATTGCGGTTGGTTCTATAGATAGAAGGAAAAAGATAAGCTATTTTTCATCAAGAGGAAAAACGGTGGATGTCGTAGCGCCAGGTGATCAAATTCTATCTACCTATCCTCCTAGAGGATTAGCAAAATTAAGCGGAACGTCTATGGCAACCCCTTTTGTTGCAGGGGTCGCGGCTTTGATGTTGGCCAAACACAAAGAATACAAAGGCCAAACGCCTATTAATACACAAAAAGATTTAGAAGATCATTTAAGGCGAACAGCAATTGATTTGGGGCCAAAAGGATTTGATTTAAGTTATGGTTATGGTTTAATTAATCCAGAACAATTGTTGAAAATGGTTGTTCATATCTTATAGATAATGATAATGTTGTTGTCTTGTAGCTATGAATTTCTGATAAAGAAAGGATGGAATTAATCGAATTAACACACTCCTTAAGATAAAAGTGTGCTGCAATCTTCTTGTAGCACACTTTTTTATAAATACACGCTTCCTTCGAAGGATCTTCTGTTCTTTATCGTCTAAGTAAAAGTTAACCAAATGGAGTAGCCTATTTTACCTATCAACACCTAAAATATCCTTTACATGAAGCACAAAAATATCCTTTTCGCACTTTTATTGCTTAGCGTCATTTTCTATTCTGCGTCATATGTAGCTAATGAACCAGGGATCTTAGACTTAGATGATCTGTACAATTATGCTAATCAGCCAGTTCCCAACTATATTACCAAAGATAATACGACACCTGGGAATGCTATCACCGATATTGGAGCCACTTTAGGACGAGTGTTATTTTACGATAAAAACTTATCCTCAAACAACACTACCGCTTGTGCTAGTTGCCATGTCCAAAGTGATGCTTTTAGTGATCTGAACAATGCGAGTATAGGAGCAAACGGAACGACAGGTAGACATGCCATGCGATTAATTAACGCTCGTTTCGGGAATGAAGTTCGCTTTTTTTGGGATGAACGAGTCAATTCTTTAGAAGAACAAACGACTCAACCCATTCAAGATCATTTTGAAATGGGATTTAGCAATACGAATGGTGATCCTGATTTAGATTCCTTATTCCGAAAATTAGCTGCGCTGGATTATTATCCAGAATTATTTACTCGTGTATTTGGGGATCCAATGATTACAGAAGATCGTATGCAACAAGCTATGGCGCAGTTTATTCGGAGTATTCAGTCTTTTGATGCTAGATACGATGATGGAAGATCCCAAGCACCGAATGATGGAGCGCCTTTCCCTAATTTTTCTCCAACGGAAAATGCAGGAAAGAATTTATTTCTTGCGCCTCCTCAATTCGATCCTCAAGGAAGTAGAGTAGGAGGGGGTGTTGGTTGTGCGGGCTGCCACCAACCACCAGAGTTTGATATAGTACCTAATACGGGCAATAATGGCGTGGTCGGAGCGCTAGGAGGAGGTACCGATTTTACCGTAACTCGTTCTCCTACACTTCGGGATATGTTTAACCCTAATGGCGATTTAAATGGTTTATTGATGCACAATGCTATTGGAGATCTTAATGTTGTTTTGGATCATTACAATGCTCCACCCAATGTCCCAGGCTTGGATCCAAGGTTAAGACCTGGAGGAAATCCACAACGTTTGAATATGACACAGCAAGAACGAGACAACTTGACGGCCTTTCTTTTGACCTTGTCAGGAAATAACGTCTATACCGATCTAAGATGGTCTGACCCCTTTGATGTTAATGGTGATTTAGAATTAATAACGAGTAATACCTTAGCTTCAGTCGTTTTAGAAGCTAAAGTACTGCTTGAAGGGCCTTATAATGGGGGATTGATGGACGATGCTCTGCGTTCGAACAGCTATTTACCGCCTATGGAACCTTATATGGACTTAAATTATACCTCCGTTAATAATACAAGCACCGAGATCGTCGACGATCTGACCATTTTTGATATTACAGGCAATGATGCTATCATGGATTGGGTCTTTATTGAATTAGTTGATGGTACAGACGGCTCAACGGTTGTTGCTACACGTTCCGCACTCGTACAACGTGATGGCGATATTGTCGATATGGATGGTACTTCACCACTTACCTTCTTAGATACAGGAGATGGAAATTATTATGTAAGAGTCCGGCACCGAACACATCTGAGTATTCGTACCTTAAATACAGTAGCCTTAAGCGCTACAAGTACAGGATTACTAGATTTTTCTTCACCAGCGACAATGGTAACGGGTACGGCATCCCGTAAAATCCTTGCTCCGGGTATTTTAGCGCTTTGGGGAGGAGATGCGAATAGTGATAATACCATCAATGCTGCTGATCGTAGTGAGGTTTGGAATAATCGTAATACCACGGGCTATGCCATTTCGGATGTGAATTTAGATGGAAGTTGTAATGCTGCGGATCGCAGTATGGCTTGGAATAACCGCAATAAAACAGGACAATAGGATTGGAATTATGAGTTAGGAATTACGAATTAGGAGTTGACCTAATGGTGTTTTTTATGGAATAGACTCAGATTGCTATCCTTGAATTAATTGTTTTGCTCAGGCACAAATTAGCTCTTGATTTTTTGTCAAGGGTCTTTACGGTTCAAATTCAAGCAAAAATATCAATGGAACACAAGTACTTTGGTCTGGAGATACCAATTCAGATACAACTATAAATGCAGCGGATCGCAGTGAAACTTGGAATGCTAGAAACACCACAGGTTATCTACTTGTCGATTTGAACCTTGATGGTAATTGCAATGCGGCAGATCGAAGTACGACTTGGAATAATCGGAATATTAGTGCTCAGTTGCCTTAGCGTTCCAGTTTGCTAGTGCCATGTCAAGTTAGAAACCGACATTTATAGCTTGACATGACACTAGTGGTTCAGCTCATAAGTCCTTGACAGCCTATGCTTGTTATTTTTTTGTTAGACAAGGCGCGAATAGGAAAGTTAGCCGTAGCTACCTGACCGATGAGTAACGCAGTATAACGGAAAAATAACAAGCTTAAACTGTCTAGAACTTCTGAGCAGAGCCACTAGCTATAAATATACAAAAATGCTTAAAACGCATAAACAGCACCTGCGGAGACAGTCAAAAAGTTTAACCAGTTCTTTACATAGCCATCACCAGGCCCTTTAGAGTTATCGGAAGTACCGACAGCACCGCCGCTAAGAAAACGTAAGTTCAAAAATGCATCAACAGGGTCATTAATCGATAGCCCAGCACGAATACTCGCATCTAGGATAGCGCCGACGACCTCATTGTCGCTACCATTAAGAAAACTTATAGGCGCATACATTCCATCAGCTTCTATTTCAGTATAAAAACGGTCGGTAAATTGTGCTTTTCCTCGTATTTTGAATGCTGGTACAATGCCCACATTTCGACTAGTACGGAAGCCGCTACCATCCGCAGATTCAAAGGAAATCGTTGTATTTCGGATTTGAAGTGTACCGCCCACCGCTAGCGAAAATTTATCGTTATTTTTCAATACTTCTCGTAGGTAACTGAGGCGATAAAAAGGAAAATTATACAATAATTTTACACTCGTAGCGGCAGGAAAGGTAAGACTATCAACGACTAAGTCATTGTCTAGCAAAACCTGAGTTTCTATACGCAAGGGTTGATAGAGTAAAACAAATGTATTCCGTTTCTTATAGTCTAATTCTAGCGAAAGTCGACTTACAGGAAATAAAACATCCTGTCCTCCATCTTTTTTATAGCTAAAATAAGTACTTCCTTTTCCAAATTGAATTTTATGGCCTAGCACACCAAGAAAACCGAGTTCGGCTACAGCGCTTATTTTTATATCCTGTTCTGAAGTGGAGTTTTCTGGTTTCGTATCTTGAGCAGACAGCACTAGAGTTATCGAAAGCAAGAAAACAAGTATGGGTGTTATTTTCGAAATCATTAGGTTCAAGTTGGTTTAGTAAATTAATCAATTCGTGTCAACGATGCTAGTATTTCTGAGTGGAACCACTAGACACGACACTTTATCAACAGAATTAATCTTTTTTCGTTCAAGAATG
>JAHDHB010000450.1:5714-5989 GCA_020631545.1 Saprospiraceae bacterium
ATTTTCGAAATCATTAGGTTCAAGTTGGTTTAGTAAATTATTCGTGTCAACGATGCTAACCATTTTAGCTAGTATTTCGGAGCATAGCCACTAGACACGACACTATATCAACAGAATTAATCTTTTTTCGTTCAAGAATGAATGGGTTTTTCTTCTGATTTAAAAAATAAGACACAAGACGGCTTTGGGTTCTGATTTTACCAGCTTAGGAGAGGAACATTGAGGCTACTCCGAAAAGGCTCTTCTTCAAAATATGATGTAAGATTTAAGAAGTA
>JAHDHB010000451.1 GCA_020631545.1 Saprospiraceae bacterium
AAAGCCTTTAGGAGCAATAATGTGGGATGATCTTCACGCATTAAAAGCCTATTGACTGTCGCTTCCAACTGTTCAAAATTACTTACAAAGGAAAAATCTTGGCGCTCTTTTCCTAGTAACTCCATAAACTTCCATACCACATTTAGATTCACCGTTCCTTCTTCATCTACTTCATCCGTTAAATTGGGGAGATGACGAGGATGGCCATAGCGCGAATGGAACAACATGGTTGTCAAGTCGTTAATAGGTTCCCCTTTTCGCTTGCACGAAGCCAATATTTTTTCAATTTCTAAAGCTCGTTTAGGTTCAATATGTTCATAAACAAAGTTTAGCCAAGCATTTAAACACTGATTTATGATTGGAATCTCCTTGTTTTGAAGATTAATAGACGCTAAAATCTCAGTAACTTGATTATCGGAGCAATGTAATTCCAATAATTTCTTCAAGCGTTCAACATAAAAAACGTTAGGCTTTTTAAGGAAAGACAAGGAGCATTTTTCTTTTTCCCAGTTCACCGAATAATCTTCAACAACGCCTAATAACACCAAGGTATACAAAGCTTTAAATGTATCTTTAGACGTTCTCATTTGAAGTAGTAACGTCTCTAATTTTTTCCGCAAATCCAGATCTACAGGAAGTTGGATTTCTACAAAGTAATCCTTGTAAAACACCTTCTTTAGTTCATCCCTTCGACTCAATTCTTGCTTGTAATACTCATTGACTTTTTCAATAAAAGTCGATAAAGTAAAGCTGTTTTGGCAAGCACTCCAAATCGCTTTTTGAAAGATTTCTTCCTCTATACTAATTTTTAACGTGGCAGAGCTCTGCATCACAATCTCAATATTGTAAGCGATGGCATCTCCTTCAATTAGCTGATTGACAAAATCTTGGAATTTATCAATGGTATTATTGACAAAGCCTATCTCTAGATTCCCCCTTTCGCCTTCAGCCATCTCTCCTAACGTTGGGAGTAAGCCCTTCGCTGGTGCTGGACGGAAATATTTATCTAACCAAAGTGCGAAGTAATTGTTTTCTTTCCTTCGTTCACGAATAAACGTCCTCGTCGTCTCAAAAATCCGTTCGCCTAGTTCTTTGTCCCTATCTTTCAAAAGCGAAATCCCTCGTAAAGTCCAATTTGAAAGATCCAAGTAACCAAAGTTAGCGCCATTATCAACAGCCTGAAAATAAAGACGTTGTGCTATTTGATACAAACGTACTCCCCTCCCCGTTTCTTGTTGTATCCTCTCCGTCAATTCATTAGAAACCTTTAAATTAGATGGGAACCCAATTTCTTGCAAAAGCTCCTTTAAAACAAAGGCTTCCTTCCCCTTTCCTTTGAAACGATTGTGGTGAAAGTGATAAAGTTGTGTTTTTTCTACACTTCTTTTAGGAAAATTCACCATAGCCGAAGCAGGTGAATAGAGTATGGAAAAAGCTGGTTTTCGCTCATACTCAAGGTAAGTTGCTTGATATAGTGCCTCTACAGAATTCGGTAGACCGAAATAAAAGACATTATTGGCTTTAGCTAAAGCTACTCCAGATATTATTTCCTCATTAACGACCAAAATATCTAATTCGCCTTGATTCCATGCCCTTAGAACCGTCTCATCTCCACTTTTCCCATCAGAGTCTACATCTTCGTAGTAAGTACCTATTGTTTTATCTTTAAATGCATTACGCAACTGACCTCCAACACTTTTAGATGTCCAGTTGGCAGTAGCTTTCATCACTTCCAAATCATCCACTCCAAAATAATCTGTTTCATAAAGACAACAGACGATAATTCGTTGCTTACCTTTCTGAAATAAATTATTGATTTGCCTTGTCAATTCACGCTGTTTTGCTTGGCCAATTGCCTTATTTAAAGCCCAATTAGGCGTTTTCGAATTATCTTTAATCAATGCTGCTCTATTGGGCAAATGGACTTCTAAGACATCGATTTTCAAGTTATTATCGGAAAAATGCCTTGCTTTTATTAAGGCATGGCAGTTTGCTCCTAGTAAATATTTTAAATCCCGCAAGGACGCAAGAGAAGCTGAGGAAGCAAAAGCTAGAATAGGCAACTCTTTTCCTTTTTTGATGAAATGACAATAGCTTCGAACTAAACGAGGTATGGCGGCATATAAAGGATTGAAATCGGCTGCCCACTGGGACACCTTCTGGGCTTCATCTAGGATACAAGAACTAAATCGTAAGCCATTATCCTTCCACGTTGCTAGCTGTTGACGGAAATCGTCTTGAAGAAAGGCTTCCCCTTTAGCGAAGCACAACAAGGTTGAAGGATAAGACTTCTCCCCTACCCCTTCGAATTTCTCGTCAAGGATTTCAAGTTGAATTCCCTTATCCTTAAAAAGCTGTTTTTGAGTACTTAAGGAAGCTATTGTAGGGACTATGACCAAGGAAAAAGCGGGCTGTAAGAAGGCCGAAAGCCCCAAAACTAATGATTTATCGAATTGAGGGATTCTGGCTACTGCCGTTTTTCCTTCTAGGCTTTCTTTGAGTAAAGCAAATTGGTCTTTGCCTAACGCTTTGGTTCTAAACAGATTTCCCGCTATCCTTGCCAGTGTTTTATATGCTTCCATTTTCGACAAATTGATGGAATAGGCAATACGAGACGCTTGATATGGAGCCTTAAAGTCCCTTTTTTGAGAGGGCCGTATTTTGCCTTGATTACGCGTCGAAATTTCATAATCGTTAAAGGGTATTGTTTGTTCAAAAACAACGACATCCAAGACTAAATCAAAGGTCGATTTAGCCTCAAAATCTCTAAAGCTTTCCACCTTATTATTAAGGTGTAGCGAGGAGGACTTGGTATCTCTTGATAGAACAGAAAGCTCTATATCAGGCAATTGCTGGTTTTTCCCTTGTAAAGTATATAAGTCTTTAAACCACAATTCTAGGTCTTTAACAGCAAGGTGGGCGCAGGGAATATCTTGTTCTACTACGGCAATGCTCCATGTACTTGCAGACATATCAAGCTTACCCGCTAAAATAAATTCAAGCAAAGCTTTTTGCACCTGTGCAATTCCGATGGGGGCACAAGTGAAAGCTAAATGATGCCCACTGGGATTGGACTTTGCTGAAGTGCCTAAAAAATAATTTAAAGCGGCATTACTTTCCTCTAGGCTTACTTTTTCGTTTTTGAATAGTTTGGCAAAGTTTTCTTCTAGGAAGAGACTAGGTAAGGTGGGGCAACCTCTGCTTAGAAGATTACTCAAGACTGCTGCCTCAGAATTTAGTGAAGACTCTTTATGATTAAGCTTCGAATTGGCAATTAAATCAAAACAAAAATTATTTATAGAAAGGGGTAAGACCTTATTCTCGGAAGTTTGTTGCTCAAAATTCCGCCAAACGGTTTCTAATAAATAACAAGCCTGTAATGAATGCATTAGATTTTACGTATTTTTCTACAAATATGCCTTAAAAGTACGTAAAAACTATGATTATGAAGGAATTATTTTGGTTTTAATGGTTCCTACAACTATCCGAATGAGGATGAAGGAGGAGAAAAACCCATTTTACATCTTGATTTCTAATCGATTAGATTTATTAAAGGTGAACAGGATAGATATGTTGGCCTTTAATGAAAAAATACGATTTATGATGTAACATGTATGCCCCCCTCATGGCGTAAATTATTACTTGCTAGCAAATAATAAACACCATACTTCTTAAATCTTACATCGTATTTTCAAGAAGAGCCTTTTCGGAATCGCCTCAATTATTTTTTCACCAATAATTGTATAGCTTTCATGGGTTGTATAAAACGGCCTGTTTGTGCAGTATTGTCCGTTTTGACACCTGTTTCCTTTAGTATATCGTAAGCCTCTTGGGTTGTTAATTCTGGTTTGATGGACTTCATGACGCCTAGTAAACCTGCTACGTAAGGGGTTGCCATAGAGGTACCACTTAGATTTCGATAGGCATTATTCGGAAATGTGGAATAAATATCAACACCAGGAGCAGCAATTCCCATTTTGATGTTATTTACGGTATTCGAAAATTGAGCCTTCCCTAAACGTTGGTTCACAGCACTTACAGTGATGACGCCTTTTGCATTGGCAGGAGAATAATTTTTAGCATCTTTGTTGGAATTTCCTGCTGCTACGACGACGATAGCGCCTGCCTTGTTAGCATACTTCACTGCACGATTATAAGCGTCTTGTCGTCCATCTCTACTAGGGCCACCTAAAGACATAGAGATAACGGAAGCGCCTTGATCAGCAGCATAAATAATGCCCTTTATAATGCCTCGCTCGGTTCCTCCTCCAAAAGCTTTTAGAACCGTTACGCTTGCCACATCAACAAACTGATTGTCAGGACTAAAAGAGGCGATTCCGATGGTATTATTGGAGACGGCAGCGGCTATCCCCGCACAATGGGTTCCATGACCATTTTGATCCATATCGTAGCGTCGATTAAAGGATTTATAATTATCCTTAATGTCCTCGTGCTTGGCATCAATACCTGTATCAAGGATAGCAATAATGGCATCTTGCTTTGGCTTTACTCCTTGACTTTTAATGAATTGATAGAGCTGATCGACTTCCATTTTATCAAAGCCCCACATGTGCTCAAGGCCCGGATCATCTATACCATAGTTCTTCTGAATGGAAACCGAAGATTTTCCTTCAATGGGTTTGGTTTGAATCATTTCATTCTCTTCTACCCAATCCACAAAGCCCGTTGCTTGGAGGTCTCCCTTAATAGCATCAAGACTACTAAGTTGATTATCAGGAATATTTAAAGAAAAGTAGTCATCTAAATCCGTTTCATTCGGTCTTTCCATTTCGGGAAAAGCTCGCTCGGCAATAATGTCGTATTTATCTAAAATAGCTTGAATGGCTTCGATGGTTGCGCCATTTTTAATTTCTACTAATAATTCACCATTTTCGGCTAAACCTAAATCACTGGCTGAATTAGTTTCTTCGACAGGAGTTACTATTTTCTCTTCGGTCAATGTCATCTGCTGATTTTTCAGGGAGTTCTGAAGATAATCGAAATAAACGAATTTGAATGCCCCAAAGAGTACGACCAAAAGACCTATGAAAACAGCTTTATTCCTTCTAAAAAAGCTAAAAAACTGAGAAACAAAGCCTAAAACGACTAGATCTCTAAACAAAATTAGTAACTTGAATTGCGTAGCTCCAGGTGCTAGTGCTAGCGCAAACAGGTAAACGAAAAACATTCCTAGAAAGGATTTGCTCATAAGATTGCTCATCCCTTCATTTTCTCTAAAATAAAACCACAAAATGAGCGATAATAAGCATAGCGCGTAGCCAATTGAATATAGCGTAATTAAAAAATCCACAGAAATTTAGTTTAGAGTTAGGAGTTAATAGTTAAAAATTTATACCTCGCATTTTCTTATACGGTGGTGAAGCTGGTGATTTTTATGGGTGTGCCCCACATAAAAAGGGTCATGACTTCAGCTTCTTGCGCCGTTACCGTGATTTTGGCTTTTTCCATTTTCAGTTGGTTTGGCATATTGATCGGTAAGTATTCTTTGCCATCATCGCCTAGTATTCCCCAAAAACCTGTTCCTAGGTTTTGGTAGGCTACAGTTCCTGTTATTTTTAGCTTTTTCATAACTGCTTAGTTGATTTTACTGTCTGAACTAAAAAGGCATTTTTTTGCCATCGCTAGTCATCAACTGACGACGCTACACTCCTTTTTCCCAAAATGATTGTTTTCGGTCAAACACTATTTAAGAAACGAAAAATTTGTGGGGAGTGCAAATTTTTCATCTTGAATTTTAGATAAAATACTATATAAAGGGGTAATAGGATTGTTTTTTTCGATGAATGACTGTTTTTGGACGTCTAAATGTGAATCCTAATGATTTTTTGCCACAAAGAGCACAAGACGGCTACGCCATTAGTTAAAAGTTAGGAGTTAAGAGTTAGGAGTTGTCCGTTTTGGCGAAAAATGAACGTGAGCAACGTCT
>JAHDHB010000452.1 GCA_020631545.1 Saprospiraceae bacterium
AGTTTGACAAAAGACATAAGACAAAGGACTTTTTTGTTCCAAAAAATTATCGTGACTTTCCAAATCGTGAAAATCCTCACGATTTGGGTTTTGCAAGTGGCTAGAGTTGAGACATGAAGAATTACCCTTACGTAAGATTTGGGGTAGATGTTGCTATTCGCCTGCGCTGAAACGGTTCTTCTTTAAAATTCCATAGATTTAGTTTCATCGCTTAACATAAGCATTTCCATTGTAGTCAAAGTTTACTTTTTGGCCTGTTTTGAAGGGCATAGGAACGCCAGATTTAGTGATGAGGTCGGAGTTTTTGGTAAGATATCCGCTAATGACCCTTCCTATTCTATCGAAAATGATTATGCTACCAGCTTCAAACTCATAACGTTGGCCTCCAGGGATTTCGAGTGTGTGATTTTCAGATAAAGCACCACTTTCTACTCGACCAGTTTCGCTAAAAGAGAGGATGCTACCAGATTCAAATTCAAAGAATTCGCCTCCTAGGATTTCTAGGGTCGTAGCGACCGTTAAAGCGCCGCTAGTGACCTCTCCATCTTTGTTGAAAGTGGTAAGGCTTCCGTGGTCAAACTCTAACTTTAAGCCATTGGGTATTGCAAGGATAGAATCGCAGCTTAAATAACCACCAATGACATAACCTTTGACATCAAAAATAAGGGGCAATTCTGCTTGGAACTCATAAAAATCGCCACCAATCGTTTCCAAGACCTGATTTTTGACCAAGGAACCGCTAGTTATTCGACCAGTTTCATTGAAGGTAAGGGCTCGTCCGCCTTGAAACTCATAGCTTTTACCACCAGGAACTTTTAGTTTTTTATTTTCGGCTAAAGCACCACTGACGACTTTTCCAAAAGCATTGAATTGAATTTCATTGCCGGCTTTAAACTTATAGCGTTTGCCATTAGTTACCTGATAACGTTGATTAGATTTTAGCATTTTTCTTTCTTGACCAAAAGAGTCGAGGGAAAGAAGAACGAAAAGCAGGAGAGGAGTAAATTTTATTAACAAGTTCACAAGTAGGGCATTTTTTAATAAAATACCTTGGAATTCCAAGGGGTGTTTGCTTAAGGATATATTTATCGTCCTTAACTAGTGTCGTGTCAAGCTAAAAATGTCGGCATCTTTTGGATATTTTTTCATTATACTTCATCAAAAATTATTTCCGTAGCTACTGCTATGCAAAGAATTTTTTCTTCGTTTAATGAAAAAATCTCTCAAAAGCTACTCGCCACTTTTATCTTGACACGACACTAGGGAAAATAACGAATTAGCAAGATTCAATTATGAAAGCATGTTCTTTTCCTTGAAGCAAATTATTGATATTTTTTATAATAGACAAAGAAAAACGGAAAAATCTTGCATTCAATGGGTTAGTTTCTTAATTAAAAGAGACTTATTGAAAGAAAATCCTGTTTTTTAACTTGTTTAGATACGCTGTTAATAAATTCTTGGAACGATTGGGTCTAAAAGGGTGTTAAGAGGTAGTACGTAAAAAAATACATTGTGTTTAGATTTGAGGATTGTTTTTATTGGATTCTGCTTGAAAGTAGTGATAGTTTGGAGGCTTTTTGTGGAGTTGAAGATGCTTGCGAAAGACGATAAAAAGCACTGTGGAAGCCCAAAAGAAAAATCACCAAATAAATTTTTGTATATTTATCTGTTCCTTTATCAGTAATTAACCTTAAAAAGTATTAAAATGGAAGATTATTTTGAAATAAATCGTAAATCATGGAACATGTCTGTAGAGAGCCATGTGAAGTCAGATCTTTATGATATGCCTAATTTTAAAAAAGGTAAAACTTCTTTAGATGAGCTTTCAGTAAACATATTAGGAAACATAAAAGGCTTGCGTGTCTTGCATTTGCAGTGTCATTTTGGGCAAGATACACTTTCTATGGCTAGAATGGGGGCTCATGTAACGGGAGTAGATATTTCGGATGTAGCTATAAATAAAGCGAGAACAATCGCTAAACAATTAAAAATTGATGCGGAATTTGTTTGTTGTAATGTTTTAGAAGTTGATCAACATTTGGAAGGGGAGTTTGATTTGATTTTTACTTCCTATGGTACAATTGGTTGGTTACCAGAGCTAACTACTTGGGCAAAACAGATTCAACATTTTTTGAAACCAGGGGGAAGATTTGTGATGATCGAATTTCATCCTGTAATTTGGATGTTTGATGATGAGGTGAAGGAAGTGACTTACGGCTATTTCAATACAGGAGTGATTTTGGAGGAAAATGAAGGAACGTATGCCGATAAAGTCAGTAAACAGATTTATAAACATGCTACTTGGAACCATACGATTTCCGATGTTTTTACTGCCTTATTCCAAGCAAGATTGAAGCTGACGGCTTTTTCAGAATACGACTACTCTCACTATCAAGTTTTCCCACGGCCAGTAAGCGTTCCTGATGGTTACCAAATAGGAGGGCTGGAAGGAAAACTTCCTTTGACTTATGCCTTGGAGGCTGTTCATGAACGTTAGGAGGGTGAAGGGGAAGCAAAAAAAAAGCATTGCGCAAGAAGCGCAATGCTTTATAAGTTACCGTGGAGATGTGATATTTCGCGTCTCTACGGTAGAAACTAGCTACTAAGGTAGTTTAGTTAACGGCCTCAGCAAGCTCTTTTCCTGGCTTGAACTTAACGACGTTTTTCGCAGCGATTTGGATTTCAGCACCAGTTTGTGGGTTTCTTCCTACACGTGCTTTACGCTCGTTTACAGAGAACGTACCAAATCCAACTAATGTTACTTTCTTTCCATCTTTAAGTGTGTCAGACACAGTAGAAAGAACAGTATTAAGAGCGTCGCTCGCCTGTACTTTGGTAAGGTTAGCGTCTTCGGCGATTTTGTTGATCAAGTCACCTTTGTTCATGATTGTCTTTTTTTAATTAAAAAAATACGTAGTGGGTGAGTTTGAAGCGTGTTGCGACCCGCAGCAAACTAATTAACTAAATTGTTGTAATATTGCCAAAACTTCCCTATTTTGAAACAATTCCACCTCTCATAAGGCCGTTTTTAGCAATTACAGGGCAAATATAGGTCTAATGTGTAGTAAATCAAGATTTTTGGTAAAAAAAATTCTCCCTTCATGAAAAAATTATTTTCAACTATCTGTTTGGTTTCCATCTTTTTTCTTTGTGCAGCTTCATTTAGCGCTTGTAATAAAGACGCTCATTGCCCTGCTTACAAAAGCTTACAGAGCAAAAGTTCGAAAAAAGGATTGTCAACAAAACCGGGCAAATCTGGCTTATTTCCTAAGGGAATGTAAGGCTGTTTTTCTGCAAATGTCGAATTGAATTCGCTTTTTAAGCTTTGATAATAAAAGACTTATGCCTTTGTTGTCAATTCGCTGTTTTTATTAAGGTTCTTTTATGAGATAATATATAAAAACGTAATACAAATTGAATTTGACTATAAAATTTATGGGGAGGAAGTGGGTACTATTTGGGTGTCGTCATTCTCCCCGACCCTAACATGCATGTGTTGTTTTTATAAAGTGATCGAAAGAAAAACCAATGAATTTTTTTTTAAATAAATTATATTAATTTGCTGTTTGTTTTGCTTTTTTTGCAATTTATCTCCTGAATTTTCGTTTCGTTCTTTATTTCCTTCCTTTTTTAGTCGGTGATATTTTTTTAGTGATAAAAGATCTTGTCTAGTGTAGAAGAAAGGGCTTTTGTTTGATGTACTTAGAAAGTAGTACAAAACTCAGGAGGAATGCTGTTTTATTCAAATGAAGATATTCACTGATTTTTATAAAAAAATCTACGATAGCATATAAATAATCAATACCTTGCACGAGAATAAGGAATTTCCTTATTCTGTCGTTTAGAGAACGGGTAAGATTTGGAGGGGATAGTACAACAACAAGCAAGCATAAAAATGAGTCTCCTATCTAAAAACAATCGTGTTCAATCGGTTTCTTTATTTATACTGGCTATCGCTGCTATACTGAAAATTTGGGTCTATTTTCGAAATAGGAGTCTATTTCTAGATGACTTGAACTTGAGCCGAAACATAGTTGAAAGCTCGTACCTAGACTTGATTAGTCAATTAAATTACGAGCAATTTGCCCCGCCGTTGTTTTGCCATATCTTAAAAGGGTGTACAGCCGTTTTTGGGGTAACTGAATACAGTTTGCGCTTATTTCCTTTACTTGCAGGCTTGGTGAGTCTTTATCTATTTTATCGTTTGGCAGAGCGATTTATTAAAAACCCAGTCATTCTTTACCCATTAATTTTGTTTTCGTTTTCGGATTATATGCTTCGTCATAATACTGAGGTTAAACAATACTCCTCTGATGTTTTATGTACACTTTTATTTTTGTGGCTGGCCTTGCATGTAGATTTGAAGAAGAAGAAACATTGGATAGGGATAATGGTATTGGGCATTATTCTCTTGTGGTTGTCTATGCCATTAGCGTTTGTTCTTGCGGGAGTTGGGGTTTATTTTGCTTACGGTTTACTGCCGAAAAACACCGGCTTGTCTGTTGCTTTAGTAAAAGAGAATGCTGTTCCTTTACAAAAGATAGTGCTTATGGGTACACTATGGTTGAGTAGCTTCCTTGTTTTGTACCTTGTTAATTTACGGCACAGCATTTCTATACCAAGCCTACAGGCATTTCACGCCAATCACTTTCTAGCGTTTCCGACGTCGATAGCGGATGTGCAACAATCGGGAGAAGTGTTAATTGGGTTGATTCGGAATGTAGTAGGGAAAACAGCGATTCCTATTCTTTGGGGTGTTCTCTGTTTCTTCTTAGGCGTTTATACGCTTTTTAAGAAGAATGTAGCAGAAGCTTTACTACTCCTAACGCCAATTATTGCCTGTTTATTTGCAGCTTTATTTCATCAATACTCCTTGATCGTTCGACTAAGCCTATTTATGTTGCCTATTTTTGCACTTATCATCGGTGTAGGGGCTGCTTTTCTTTTTGAAAAAGCGGTATTACTTTCAAAACCAAGGAAACAATTGGGGATTTTGACGATGGTTGTCCTAATGACTTTAAGTCTTGAGTACCGCTCTGCTCTCCCGTATTTTTATAAAGAATTTGAAATAGAAGCTCCTAGACCTAGTTTGGAAAAACTGGCTGCGCATGATGAAAATCATTACCCGCTATACCTTGTTCAAGGAGGGATTCCTGCCTATGAGTTTTATACGAAATTGTATAGAGATAAACTGTCTATACCTTCCGAAGAGGTTTATTATGGAAAGTGGGATGATCAATTACCTCCCTTAGCAGAGGAATGGAAAAAGAAGGGAATCAAGAAAATATGGCTGTTTAATAGCCATACTTATGGGGAATCGCTTCAAACTTTGAACAGGGAAATTGAACAAATAGGAAGGGTGATTACTAAATTAGAGTCTCAAACTTCGTTTGCTGTTCTTTTGGAATTGAAGTTATCTAATGAGAGGTAGTTTTTACAACTCAACCCCCATCCCCTTCTCTCCAATCTTGGAGAAAAAATAATGCTAACCGCCTTATTTTTTTCACCAATCTTGGAAAGAAGGGGCGTCTAGCGCTTGTTATCGTTTGATTCTCTTTTTTTTGGAATGGTTTCTTTCTTTTCTTAGAAGAACACCTCAAATATTGTGTGAGGGTTCTGCTCCCCTCTTTGCGAAATCAAGAAAAAGAATAAAGCGATTAGCTTTTATTTTTTTCTTGATTTTGGAGAGAGGGGCTGGGGGTGAGTTACTTACGCAATGCTCGTCATTTAATGCTTCTAGATAAGAATCGCACAGCGGACAACTCAACCCCCGTCCCCTTCTCTCCAATCTTGGTGAAAAAACAAGACTAATCGTCTTGTTTCTTTGGTTCTCTTTTTTGGGAATGGTTTCTTTCTTTTTTTAGAAGAACACCTCAAATATTTGGCAAGTGTTCTGCTCCCCTCTTTGCGAAATCAAGAAAAAGAATAAAGCGATTAG
>JAHDHB010000453.1 GCA_020631545.1 Saprospiraceae bacterium
TAACCCAACGCACATAGGCCATGCCGCAAGTGTGCGTGAGAGCTTGAGTGTGAGATAAACAGTTTATTATCAGCACTAAATAGATCTTTGTTCCTTCACGGGAATATCCTTGAAATGACAGGTCTATTATTGTCAGGTTAATAACATTAATAGAGTTAACTAGATAAATTGAATAGAGCAGCCTTTAATTCATTTTTTACGTCTTGATTTTCGATAGCAATATTGAGCGCTTGGATTTCATTTATTAGTTTTTTTGCTTCCTCTCCTCCTATTTCTCCAAGTGCATTAATGATTGCAATCATTTCTTCATCACTAGGATTTTCAGCTAATTCCTTTTGAAGAAACATAATGCTGTCTTCATGTCCTAAATAGGCAAATGCATCAAAAATTAAAACCTTATTTGTAACTGATGGTAAAGCATTGCCAGTTTCATTTACAATTTTCTTTGCATGTGCCGTTCTCTTATATTGACCTAGTAGTTCACATAAGTGGTAATTAAAAGCATCTTGGTCAAGAGCGGGTGGACAATATTCTTCTTGGGAGGGAGGGGAAATCAATAGCTTTATCAGCAAGCCAACTAGAAAAGGCTCATTTTGACTTATAAATCGCTTGTATCGTTCTAGGAAATAATTGTTGATAGCATTAGCTTCATCACCGCTGTTTATCATCTCGAAGTAATCTGGATGAGTTATAGGATTGAAAGGGCCTGCTATTTCTGCTAGAAAAGAAATTAGTGTTTTAATGCTAATTTCTTGGGAGTATCTTTTTGGGTGGATAGTCATATCTACAGGTTGTTTAGAGCGTTACTTTTCAACTTTTACTTTTGTGCATCGCAGTCAAAGTTAAAGATAATCTTCATCGATTGCTATACGAAAAATCAAAAAACACATTATGATTAATTAAAACTGATCGGCCCTTGGAGGACAGGGAGTCTTACGGCAAGATTTTTTGCAAGCAGTATGAATGGCGATCCTGTTTACAACTTGCTCAGGCTAGCTTTTGCGCTTGGATTTTCCGCAAGTTTTAGAGGTCGCTTCTTCCTATTTTACCCGTTTGAATAGTCTCGTAAATTTCATCATTTCAGCAATATCAGATACTTGGATTTCGCCATTCATAAAAGCAGATTCAGGGCTTTTTTTGCCCAGTTCTACGTCGCGGTAGATTTCGTCCTTGGCGGTGAGGATACAATTGGGGGTATGTTGTAAGCCTTCTTCCAATTCACAATTTTCATCTTTGATAATGACGGTGAATTGACCGCCATTGTCGCCTGCGATATCAAAATGAAAAATGGTGTTGATGCCTGCTGCTTTTTCAGGTCGGAAACGGGAAGGAATGGATTGTATAATAGCTTTAGCATCAGGTTCTTCTGCTTGGTTATTGTTTTCACCCGCTTCTTGGTACGCAGAGTTGTATTGAACATCATCAATCACCATTTTGGCAATGATTTCGCGCATGATTTCTGAGGAGCCTCCCACTATGGTTCCAGCTCTTGTATCTCGAAACATCCTAGCCATCGGGTATTCTTCCATAAAGCCGTATCCACCAAAAGATTGGAGGCAAACATCGGCTACTTTTTTGGCCAATTCTGAGGTTAACAGTTTGACCATGCTGCATTGTTTTACTGCCATTTCCCCTTGGCTGTAGAGCCAACAAGTGTGGTAGGTAAATTGTTTCGCTGCTTCAATTTCGGTGGCTAAATCGGCAAAACGATGGCGCAAGACTTGGTATTTGTTGATAGAACGACCAAAAGTGGATCGCTCAGCCATGTATTGCAAAGTTACTTCTACGGCCAATTCAGAACCAGCAACGCTCATCACCGCAGCCACTAACCGTTCTAATCGAAAGCTATCCATTAAATAATAGAATCCTTTTCCTTCTTCACCGACTAGGTTTTCTACAGGAACTTTCACATTGTCAAACGCCAATTCGCCAGTATCTGAACAGTGCCAGCCTAGTTTTTTGAGCGGCGTGCGGGTAAGCCCTTCGCTATTGCCATCTACAATGATGAGACTGAGGCCTCCAAAGCCATTTCCTCCTGTGCGTACGGCTAGGGTGATGAAATCACTGTACACACCGTTTGTAATGAAGGTTTTGGAACCATTGATATAGTAGAAATCGCCTTTTTTCGTGGCGGTAGTTCTAAGATTTCCAACATCCGATCCTGCGTCGGGTTCGGAGATGGCTAGAGCGCCGATTTTGTCGCCTTTAAGCGCAGGAACCAAGTATTTTTGTTTTAATTCCTCGCTTCCTGCTTCATTGATATGCGCAATTGCCATATATTCATGAACGCTAAATGCTGCTGAAAATCCTCCTGAACCTGAGCGAGCAAGTTCTTCTAGGAAAATTACATCAAAAAAGAAGTCAGCGTTCATCCCGCCATAAGCTTCTGGAAAACCGATACCTAAGTAACCCATTTCGCCCATTTTTCGCCAAATTTCCCTAGGTAGTTTTTTGTCTTCCTCCCATTGCTCAATGTTTGGAAGTACTTCTTTTTGCATAAATTGACGGACGCTTTGTCGAAATATTTGGTGGTCTTCTGTGAAGTATAAGGATTTCATGGATATTGCTTGTCTGTATTTCAGAATAGGTCGTGAAACAAGGACACAAGATACAAAATTTAGCACTGTTGGAGTGTAGCAGCGATATTTCTAGGAGGGGAATAGGGAATTTGGGTATCGTTTTGTGCTAGTAACCCTATCCAAACCTTTCCCTTTGCTTTTGGGGTTTTAGGGTTTGGTTTTTAGGGGGAAACATGACAGACGGTCTTTAAAACCTGTCATGTTTGTGTAGGTGGTAGGTTCTGATTCAAAAAATGCCTGAACTTCAAGTGATACGGGTTTGAACCCGTAGACTATTTTATGATGTGATTTCGTAATGATATTCGTCGTGGGGTACGCCGTGCTTTGAACCTGTTTCCTTGGTGTATCCCTTGAAGGTATAGCCTGCTTTTTCTAGTACTCGCATGGAACCTGGATTGTATTCTAAGACGACGGCAACTATTTTTTCATGGCCTAATTGCTTTAGACCGTATTCGGAGACTAAACGAACGGCTTTGGTTGCAATGCCTTTTCCCCAATGGGCTTCGCCTAGCCAATAGCCCATTTCTACGCGGGTCAGACAAGCATCTTGGGTGATGGTTAGACCGATAAGTCCGCAGAATACATCGTTATGAAAAATACTGAAATTGGTTAGGTTTTCATCTATACATTTTTGGATGAATTCCTTGGCATCTTGAAGTTTGTAGGGACTTGGAAATCCGTCACGAAGGTTTCGTGCTACTTTTTTGTTGTTGGCTGCTTTGGCGAGTGCTGCTGCATCTTCTGGTTGTGGTTTCCTAAGACGAATGTTGTCGATTGTTAATTCCATGGTTTGGCGTTTGTTTTCTTTTGTTCGGAGTTCGGCTCATTTTTACTGGGAGAATGCCTGTTATGCTTATTCTTGGTTTTCCTTGTTACTGTATTGTTTGTCAAGGAGATGCAGCCCCGATAGAAGTGGTATGGGGCGCTGGTGAAGGTGTGTGAAGCAAAGGGTGTGGATGGCTGACGTTTAGGAAGACGGCCACACCCTTATGCTGAACCACCTGAAGCAGTGGCGCATACAAACGGATAGCGGGATTAGCTGCCCAAGGTACAAAAAAGACTGCTTGTCCTCCTACAAGGTATTTAAGAAATCAATCGTTTTTGCCATATCATCATGTAAAATGCGATCTTTTTTAAGCATAGGGACGACCTTTCGGTAATTGTTGACAATTTTTTGGAGTGCTGGTGATGTTTTTGCTTTTCTGAATTCAAGGGCTTGAGCGGCGGCCATAAATTCAATGGCGAGTACGCTTAAAACGTTGTTGGTGACGCGATAGAGTTTTGTGGCGGCATTGGCTGCCATGCTTACGTGATCTTCTTGACCATTGGAGGAGACGATGGAATCGACGGAAGCGGGTGTGCAAAGTTGCTTGTTTTGGCTGACGATGGAGGCGGCGGTGTATTGGGGTATCATAAAACCGGAATGCAGACCGGAACCTTCTGGCGTCAGACAACCGGGCAAACCGCGCTGGCCTGAAATGAGGAGGAAGGTACGGCGCTCGGAAATACTGGCTAACTCTGCTAGTGCAATGGCTAAAAAATCTAGGGGCAGCGCTAGGGGTTGAGCGTGGAAATTGCCGCCAGAAATGATCATATCGTCATCAGGAAACAATAGGGGATTGTCTGTTACGGAGTTGATTTCTATATTGAAAATGCCTTGTGCATAATGTAGGGTATCCTTAGAGGCGCCATGTACTTGGGGGACGCATCGGAAAGCGTAGGGATCTTGTACACTGGTTTTTTCTTCTTGTGCAATCTCGCTGTTTTCTAGCCATTTCAAGATGTTTTTAGCGGTTTGAATTTGTCCCGCGTGTGGCCGAGCGTGATGTAGGCGATGGTCGAAAGGCGAGAGCCGACAGTTGAAGCCATCAACGGAAAGTGCGGCGGTCATATCCGCTAATTCTGCAATTTTTTGTGCTTTGATAGCTGCCCAAACGGCATAGGCTAGGGAGAATTGAGTGCCGTTGAGCAAGGCCAAACCTTCCTTGGTTTTTAGTTTTAAGGGTTTGAAGGCGACTTCTTTAGGGAGGTCTTTTGTAGCTATTTTTTTCCCTTTGTACCTAACGTTTCCCATCCCAATCAAGACTAAACTGAGGTGGGCAAGCGGAGCTAAATCGCCGGATGCTCCTAGGGAACCTTGTTGAAAAATGACAGGAAGGATGTCATTGTTGTACAAATGCAGGAGTGTTTCAATGGTTTCTAGGCTGATGGCGGAATTTCCTAGGGAAAGGTTACGAATTTTTAGATAAAGAATGATTTTGACGACTTCGGTTGGTACTTCATCGCCCAAACCACAAGCATGAGACATGACGAGATTGGCTTGGAGTTCTTCAACTTTTTCGTCTGCAATTCGTTCATTACAAAAGTGGCCGAAGCCTGTATTGATGCCGTAGAAAAGCGTTTCCGTTGATGTCAGTTTATTATCAAGATAGTTTCTACAATGCTGAATGGCCTTGATGGCGTCTTTAGATAAGGCTAGTTTCTCCTTGCTTTCTAAGGTTGTTGCTACGTCTTGAATGGTGATGGGAGCTAGATCTATGATTTTCATGGCTTGATGTCTTGGATGAATTTAGGTATTCCCTTAACTGCCAAAGGTAGTAGTTTACGAGCGATTTGAATGAGGAAAAGAACGATTTTTTTTCATGAGCTATAAATTTTGCAGAAGAATGGATTTGTCGGGCTTATTTCGTTTTTACTAAGAATTCGGGAGTATATTTGTTCGTCATTAGGGATTTTTTTGTGCTTGTTATTGATTTATAAAAATTATGAGAGGATTTATTTTGTTTTTCTTGGTGTTGCTAGTAGCGGGGTTTGGGTATTGGTATTGGAAGGTACCGAAGTTTAGTGATGGTGAGTTAGCGCCAGATTTTACGTCTACGAGGCCAGATGGCTCGTCGATGACGTTGTCGGATTACCGAGGGGATTATGTGTTATTGGATTTTTGGGGAAGTTGGTGTTTGCCTTGCCGGAAGGAAAATCCACAATTGGTACAATTGCATAAGAAGTATAAGGAGGCAAGGTTTCAAGATGCTTCGGCTTTTACGATGGTGAGTGTGGCAATAGAAATGAACCCAAAGGCTTGGAAAGCAGCTATTGCGAAGGATGGTTTGGCCTGGCCCAATCATGTTTCTACGGTATCTCGATTTAAAGATCCTGTGGCTCAACTCTATGGTGTGCGTGAAATTCCAACGAAATATTTGATTGGGCCACAAGGAAATGTCCTTAGCGTGAATCAATCGGTGGCGGAGATTGATGCTTTTTTGGCAGGGAAGCGAAAACATTAACCTAACGCAGAGAGGCCATGCCGTGGGAGTGAGAGTGGGAGTGTGGGAGTGGGAGTGTCT
>JAHDHB010000454.1 GCA_020631545.1 Saprospiraceae bacterium
CAATTAGCTTTGGGAACTAAAAAAACAAGCAAAAGGTTAGTAGAAATATGAATGATAAGCAACTAAAAAAGACGAGCAAATTTCTAAGCCTCGTCTTACGACATCGACCTGAATTGATAGGTCTTGAAATGGATTCTGCGGGCTGGGTGAATACGCGCGAATTACTAGAAAAGAGTAAGTTGAAAGGCTATAATATTGATTTTGATACACTTGAAGAGGTCGTAGCCAATAACAATAAAAAACGATTTTCCTTCAATGAAGATCAAAGCAGAATAAGGGCAAACCAAGGACATTCTGTAAACATAGAACTTGGTTATGAACCTGTAGAACCTCCTGAGTTTCTATACCACGGCACAGCTACGCGCTTTATCAATAGTATTCAGCGACAAGGCTTACTCAAGCGAAATCGGCATCATGTCCATCTTTCTGCGGATTTGGCTACCGCAAAATCTGTTGGGAGTCGGCATGGAGTGCCTGTTATTCTCGTTGTTCGTTCAAAAGAAATGCACAAAGCCAATCATCCCTTTTTTATCTCTAAAAATGGGGTTTGGTTGACCGAACATATACCAACGGAGTTTATTGATTTTCCTTGAGGAGTTGGGAGGGCGCTAGTGCCAAAATAATGAGGCGTCATCTGCCGCAGCGCTCAGCAAGATCCCTCAAAAAATGTTACCTTTGGCAAGGATTTAGCTATCCTTAAAACTAATTTTCTAACGCTCAAAGCAAATCCATGGCGAAGCTCAATTTTGATGAACTAGACGACATCACAGCAACTCGAATACTTCGATTTTTAAATCAAGCTTTTCGACCAGAAGACATTACCCAGCTCTTCACCGCCAAATCTTCGGGGGAAGACTATGGTATAGGTAAAGGAACGGCGAAAAAAATTATTGAGGCCAAGCGAGAGTTGCCAAGGCGCCGCTTCACCAATTTGCAAGAATTAGCCAATATCAAGGGCTTTGGACAAGATAAACTCAACGAACTCATGGCACAATTTAACATTTCTTCTGCTGAAAAATTTAGAGCAGGCCTCTACGAAAAGAAAATTTTATTTGATAATTTCAAAGTCCGTTTCCACACGATTTCTTTTGATACCGAAGAAGCGTTTCTTGCTGTTGTCCAGGATGAGGAGCGATTGCGTGCCGCTGTAGCAGCTAGTTTGAATGAATTGGCGACGCCTGATGTTTCCCCTGCTGCCCTCCAAGTTGCTAAAGACCAAACGACGGCTGCTTACGTAGAGCGATTCCAAGAATCGAATATCGCTTCTTATGCTTTTGCCCTCTGGTTCTACCACTTTGATCAAGACAATTGGTTTGCATACGAGAAAATGCGCATGGAAATCGAACCCTTTCTACTAGAAGCTTTTAATCGAAAAAACAAAACCAATTTTGCTTTACTAAAAGGTGTTAACAACAAAAATATTAACCTAGGGGGCGTCACCGTCACCGACTTACCGCTAGTCTTAAGTCTTACTGAAAAAGCAATTTTTGTTTTCACCGCACAATTGTTTGACTAGCTTTGAGTATAAGCCTTTGGGTCAACTTCTCCGTTTTTGGGACTGAAAATGAAATGTGGCTGTATCGTTTTGGCGATTTTTTACCATATAAGAGGATATTAGGATGACGTGACTTAATGACGCAGAAGGCATAAAAGGAGGTCTGCGACCTTTTTAAGACTCATAAACTAAACACTTTTTCTTGGTTCTGGCTTTCAGGAGGCTATCTATAAAGAGTAGAAGGACTTTTAACTATAAACCACTGTAGCTATACTATAATGACCATACAAGATTTAAAAGCCCAAAAACTCCTTCTCTTTGAAGCCATTAGCGGTAGTCAAGCTTATGGGACGAATTTGCCGACATCGGATGAAGATATTCGGGGTGTTTTTATACAGCCTAGAGATGCTTTTTTTAGTTTGACTCATCAGGAGCAAGTGAATGACAAGATGAACGACATTGTTTTTTATGAACTGCGTCGTTTTGTGGAGTTATTAGTTACTTGCAATCCTAATATGCTTGAACTATTGGCTATGCCGAAAGAATGTATTTTGTACAAGCATCCGCTATTTGATTTGTTCAAACCTGAATATTTTATTTCTAAACTTTGTAAGCAGACTTTTGCTGGTTATGCGATGACGCAGATTCGGAAGGCTAGGGGCTTGAATAAAAAGATTATGACGCCAATGAAAAAGGAGCGTCAAGAGATTTTAGATTTTTGCCATATCGCTTATGGACAAGGCTCCATCCCGCTAAAAAAATGGCTCAATCGCCATGGCTTTCTCCAAGAATATTGCGGTTTGGTCAATATTCCACACATGCATAATGTCTTCGCGCTCTTCTATGATGCTAGTGGAGAGCTTGGTTTCAAGGGCGTTGCCCAAAAAACAACCTCTAATATGGTGTCACTAAGCTCGATACCCAAAGGCATGGAGCGTTTGGCCATCATGGCTTTCAACAAGGATGGGTACACGGCGTATTGCAAAAGCTACAAAGATTATTGGGATTGGGTGGAAAAACGAAATGACGAGCGCTACAAAAATACGGTTTCGCACGGCAAAAACTACGATGCCAAGAATATGTTGCATACCTTCCGCCTCCTTGATATGGCGGAGGACATTGCTACCAAAGGGAAAATCATCGTCCGCCGTCCTAATCGGGAATTCCTACTCTCCATCCGTCGAGGAGATTTTGACTACGCCGATCTCGTGAACGAAGCAGAGGAAAAAGTGAATCGCATTGAAGAGCTTTATGCAAAAAGCGACTTGCCTGAACGACCCGATAAAGTAGCTGTTAATGAAATTCTAGTAGCAATTCGTAAGGAATGGTATGGGGATAGGGAAACCATGCTAGCGATTTGACGGAGTTTCAGAGGGTAACCCAAGGGATTGTCCCTTCGGATTTGAGGGTTTTCTATAGCCCTCGAATTAATTCGACTAAAGTTAGGGGCAGCAGAAAAGCAATAATTCTTGTTTTTGATAATTTTGTTGCTTGTGTTATCGTTTTTTTGTATTTTTGATGGTATGAAAGTTCAGCTATTTGACTCGAAGGAACAGGGTTTTAAGACTGCAACAATTACAAAAGCTACAAAAATAGGAGAAATTCCTATGAAAAAAGATGGCTGGCAATTTAATTGGCAGTCATTATACAAGACAGAGGGAGCTGAAATCTATATCCTATGCCTTGAAGAAACCCCTAAGCAAGTAGAAGGTATGGTTATGCTGTCTGTCATGTATGAAGAAATGCCGTACCTGCATAATATTGAGGTAGCCCCTCATAATCTAGGGAGAGAGGGGAGGTATGACAACGCTGCGGGCTGTCTATTAGCCTACTGTTGTTCAAAAAGTTTTGATCTGGGTAAGAATGCCTATGAGGGATACTTAGTTTTTGATAGTAAGACGGAACTTATACCATACTATAATACTAAATATGGTGCTCAAGTATCCATACCCCCAACAATGTATTTTGACCGTGATACGGCCTTAATTTTAATGAAAAAATATCTGCGATGAAAGAAGAATATAAAAATTATGGTGGGGTTAATGGTAGTGGTCATGGTTATGTGAATACAAACAGCGAATCCTTTAAAGCTGTACGAAAAGCCATAAAAAATGACTATGATAGCCAAACGCCTGAGGAACGTATGAAGTGGCGCTTATATGGTTTGAAGACAAAGATGGAATTCTATGTAGAACCTACCAATCATCACACCAAGGATAAGATATTTACTGTTGGGCAATACCTACGTGAACATATCGAAGCTTTAGGCATCAAACATAAGGAATTTGCGCAGTATATGGATATCAAGGAATCAAATCTTAGCGCACTGCTAAAAGGCAAGCGTCGTCTCAGTATTGAGTTGGCGCATAAACTTGGTGAAATTTTTGAGGTCCTACCTTCTACATGGTTGTTGGTGCAAAATAAAAATGAATTACTGGAAGTCGGTCAGCAACGTAGTATGGGTAAACGGTATAGACTAGATGAACTTTTGGGTAAGGTTGGGTAATGGACGCCTTAGAAAAAATGTCAACATAATGCATTACTGCAAGTAGTTGGATGTGTTTTTTGCTTCGGTGTTTCCCATTTTAGTGCGCTCTGACTTAGTTAGATTTTTATGAAAAATGAATATCTTTTTAATGATAAATTATATTGATTATTCTTAAACGTGGGTAGCGCTTCTTAAATTCTTTCAAGCAGCTACACTGTTTTATAGGTTGGATGTTGGAGCATCAAGCCCTTTTGTTTTTCGAGCATCTTACTAAGCAGCCAATTTTGTAATCACCTAAATCCAATGCCTCAATATTTTCTATTTTGAAAACTAACTCTTCGAAGTGTTCTTTCATGGTTTCGAAATAGGCTGGAGATGTTGTAAATAGCTCCCAACCTACCTTTTCTTAAAATAACAGACATGGCCATGCTCATATTCCTGTCGTTTAAAGTCATTCACTTCAAACCAAGGAGAACGAACAAACTCATCGGCTAGGAGATGTGCGATGGGTTTATCAATTCCATGACTTGTTCCCCAATTCAAAAGAATAACAGCATCGACATCTTTTAGGTTATCAACTTCAAATACAGAACGCATTTTTTGCGTATGATATCTAGTGTCTTCCTGCGCTACACGCTTACGCAAGGTTTCTAGATTCGGATCTTTTGGGAAAGGCATGTAGTACATATTCGAACGATTATGACGTACGTTTAGGATATACCAGATTCGAAGTGCAGCTTGAAGTGAGTAGCCACTGCCTCCGCTGCCAAAAACCATCAATATATTCGATTTTTCGGTCGTATTTTCTTCTATTGAAGCCAGCCATGCATCATTTTCTTTCGAATAGGAAGCATATTCCGCAGCCGTTTGGTAAGCTGTGACCAATTGCATTCCTAGGGGAATAAATACTAAGGCATACAAAGCATAGTTTATTTTTTTGAAGTATTTTGGTCTGGCTATTTGTCGAACTTTCCGCATTAGAAAGATCATTACATAAGCAAAACCTAAGCTACAAGGAAGTATATAACGGGAATAATGTGCTTTTTGATCAATGTCTAGCATTCCCGTTTTCATATAAATGATGAGCTGTGGAAGCGTAATTAAACCCCAAAGGATGAAGAGCATAAGGAATTCTCTCCTCATTCGTTTTCTGTCTACTTTTTTAATACGGTATTTTTGAAAAACAACCGCTAGCAGTATAACCAAGAGAACCAATTGCCAAGCATGAGTGAAGGTAAAGTATTGACTCCAAATTGTGGTGAACTTTTCAAGATCAAAGCCAGCAAAACCCGCATAATGGAACTCTGTCGTACGAAAAACGAAAAGGATTCCTAATAAAAAGGCAACAAATAAGCTTATAATGATGGTAATGAAGGTCTTATTTGCTCGAAGCGTTTCCCAAAGATTAATTTTTTCTTTTTCTTGTTTTAACCAAAGATACCAGAAACCGATGGCAGGAAACATGAGGATAAAGCTTTCCTTCGAAAAGGCTGCGGCTAAGAAAAATAAGGCGGCAAAAATTAACTGTTTACGACTCCCCAATTGTACACTCTTCACCATAAAAATAAGCCCCAAGGCAAAAACTACCATCCCAATTCCCTCTCCATGAATCAATCGCCACCAAGTAACCGACTGATGCCCAAGCATAACTAATAAGGCAAAAACGATAGATTCGAAAAGGTTGTACTTCAATAAAAGCGCAAAGCGGAAGAGGAAAAAGGTGGCTAAGAAGCCTAGTAAACCAGCATATAAAGACCATGCTAGTATATTGGGACCCAAAATTTTGGCTAGAAGAATTTTTTGACTATTGAAGACCGGAATAAAGCGCTTCATTTTTAGACGAGTGGTGATTTCATTCTTCCACGTCTCTAAAAAACCGATTTCCTCAAATTCAATTTGTAATTTGAAAATT
>JAHDHB010000455.1 GCA_020631545.1 Saprospiraceae bacterium
CATAATCAAAAAGCGAAATACAGAGATGCTATAAAGGTGCTCGAAGAATGTATAAATAGCGCGAAACAATTTTATGAAGCTGAATTCGAAACTAAATATGCTAGTTTCTATGAAAATTTTGGAGATGCTTATTTAGGCTTAGCAAATTATCCATCAGCACTTAAAAACTATCATAAGGGAATCCAGCAGTTATTACCCAAATACCGTGAGGAAAAGGATTTTTATCAAGCACCAAACTTACAAACAACTCAAATCCTAGGTTCCCCAGCCGATCTACTCACCTTCCTCACCTCCAAAGCCAATGCTTTCAGTTCCTTATACCACAAAACAAAAGATACCACCGATCTCCAAGCCGCCATAAGCACCTACAAAGTAGCCGACCAACTGGTAGACCTCATGCGTTACCAGCACACTGAAGAAGTCTCTAAGCTTTTTTGGCGGGAAAACACCCTTCCTATGTATGAAAAAGCTGTAGAAGCTGCTTTTCAATGGGATTCGATGAATGGAAACTGGGCGAACGTATCCTTTTTTGTTGGTAAAAGCAAAGCTGCCCTACTAGCCGATGCATGGAACGAACGGAATGCATTCGCAAACAGCGGATTACCGCAAGCAACTTTACAAGAAATAGAAAGTTTAAAAGGTGAAATAGCTAGGCTGAGCCAAGTAGAAGGGAATGAAGCACGCTACTTAGAAAAAAAGGAGGAATTGGGGCAAATCATTGCCAATCTAGAACAAACTTACCCAGCCTACTACAACGCCAAATATGCCACCAATGCCCTTACGACCCAAGAAGTTCAGAACATACTGCCGACCTCTTCTTTGCTCCTAGAATATATGCTCGTGGACGGTTCTATTTATGCTTTACTCCTCAGTAAAGATGCGGTAGAATGCAAGAAAATTCTTTTGCCGAAAGATTTTGAGCAGCAAGTAAATGAATACCGGGAATTATTGGAGCGTGAAGGGATTTTTCTCCCTAGTTTAATATCAAAATATGACCAATTATCTCAAAGTCTGTATGCTACTCTTTTGGAACCTATTTTAACCGAAAAATACAAGCAAAATGAACGCTTAATCGTTATCCCGAACAGTATTTTACATCAACTTCCCTTTGAAACCTTAATAGATAAAAATTCCGGCAAAATGTTGCTGGAGGAATTTGCGATTACTTATGCCTACTCCACAGCAGTTTTGCAGAAAAACTTAAGGACGAAGCGTAAAAAATCTAGTCGTTTACTAGCCTTTGCACCAGTAAATTTTGCCTATCAAGGACTGGAGACCCTCCAAGAAAGTATTGCCGAAATAGAAAGTATAAGTACTTATTGCTCAAGTTCTTTGTTCAAAAATAAGGAGGCTACAAAAAACACCTTTAAGAAAGAAGCGGGCAACGCTGCGGTGCTACATCTCACTACACATGGGGGAATCGAAGACAGTATTTATCATGCGCCTTGGATTGCCTTTTCAGACAGTATTCTTTACCTACCAGAGCTTTACACCTTGAATACACCAGCACAAATGGCCGTTGTTTCTGCTTGTAAAACGAATCAAGGTACTTTATACCAAGGCGAAGGAGTGATGAGCATCGCAAGAGGTTTTAGTCAAGTAGGAATTCCTAGCGTGACGGCCTCGCTGTGGAGCATCCCTGAAATTGGGACAAAGGAAGTCATGGAGTTGTATTACAAAGGCTTAAGACAAGGACTCGCTAAGGATGTAGCTTTACAAAAGGCAAAACTAGCAGTTATTCAACTGGAAAAAAAGGAAGGGACGTTTTTACCAAGTAAATGGGCGGCTTGTATCCATATGGGCGATTGGCGACCGCTTGAGATGCCACTCATTTCTAACAAGTGCTTAATCCTGCTTGTTGTGTTGTTGCTTTTTATCGTTGGAATAGGCTATAATCGGGTTAAAAAGCAAGGCATTGCATAAAATTTTCCCTTTCCGTATCTTTGTTGAAAATCAGGAATTATGATCACACACATTAGTCAATTAGATTTATCTGGACAATATACCTACCAAGATTATTTGGGGTGGAAGTTTGAGGAAAGAGTTGAGCTTATCAATGGTAAAATTTATCAGTTATTTCCCAGGCCTAGTAAGGCACATCAGGATGTTTCTGGAGATTTAATTTACACTATAAAACATTATTTTAGAGATAAAAGCTGTAAAGTTTATGCGGCTCCATTTGATCTGCGGCTCCCTTTACCTCCTAAACATCAGAAAGAGAATAAAATCATGACTGTTCTCCAACCTGACATCTTTGTCGTTTGTGATTTGTCAAAATTGGACGCTAAAGGTTGTTTAGGCGCACCTGATTGGGTCATCGAAATTTTATCGCCAAGTACTAGCACCAAGGATCATAACGAAAAATTTGATGTTTATGAATATGCGGGAGTTCGTGAATATTGGATAGTACACCCTACCGCTTGTACTGTATTAGCTTATGTATTAGATGAAAAGGGGAAATTCCGCTTAGTACGTGAACGACCTTTTATGAAAGGCGAATTTATACCTGTTGGTATTTTTCCTGATTTTAAGATTAATTTAGACGAGGTTTTTCCTCCGGAAGATGTTTATTTGGCTTGATCAATGGTGCTTTTAAAAAGTGAACTCTTTGAATGCATGATGTGTGTTACGTGGCAAGGGGGGAAACCCAATTGCTGTAGAACCTCGAAGGCTACCGCCTTCTCTAGTGGACTGGGCTAAATTGTAACTATAATTTGATAAAAAAATCCATTCATGAAAATACCTCCTTATCTCTGGAAAAAAGCTCAAAACGTTTTCGCAAGAGAAGGCGACAGCCTTCGAGGCTCTATAGCAACGGGTTTCAACCCCTTGTTTCGCCATGTCCGTCATGCTTGAATAATAGTTGATTCAACATTAGTTCGTAACATTACAGGACGTATCTCTAGACAAAGATTGAAAAAACTTAGTAAAATATAAAAACAAGAAGGTATCTTTGTCGGTCTTATTAACCTCTGATGTCTAAAGGTATCAGAACAAAAAAATACCCGATGAACAAAACATCAATACTCTTTTTCTTTAGTTTATTCTTTTGTCAACTCAATTTCGCCGCTATTATCTATGTAGATATAGATGCAACAGGAAATAATGACGGTACTTCTTGGGCAAATGCCTACAATGAGCCACAAGATGCCTTGGCGGCTTCCATTATTGGCGATCAAATTTGGGTGGCCGAAGGACTTTATAAACCCATTAATCCTGTCAGTGAATTTGATTGCTTTGAGTTGAATAATGGTGTGGAATTTTATGGTGGGTTCAATGGGACAGAAACCATGCTTAGCCAAAGAGATTATGTGAATAATGTAACCATCCTTAGTGGAAATATTGGTAATCAAGGAGCTGCGTCGGACAATCTTATCCACGTCGTTCGAGCACACGATGTAACGAGTACGACCTTAATGGATGGTTTTACCGTGATAGAGGGATATGCCAATGGTGTAGGTTTAGAGAGCGAAATGGGTGGCGGTTTTATCAATGATGGCGGTAGTTGTACGGTGAGAAATTGTACGTTTCTTGATAACTATGCGGAGTATGGTGGTGGTGGAATAGCTACTTATAGCTCAGGTATTCTTACGGTAGAAAATTGCACGATTCGAGCAAACTTTTCGGATGCTTTTGGTGGTGGGGTGATGTGTAGAACTGGTACATTAAACATTTTTAACAGTGACATTTCTGGTAATGAAGGTAGTACTGGTGGGGGTTTTAGGATTTATTCGGGCCAGCTTAATATTGATAAATGTACCATTTCTGGAAATATAGCTGGGAATAGTGCTGGTGGACTTAGCATTGACGATGACGGGGTATTGATTTTGACCAATTCCCTTGTTGTGGGGAATCTTGCGCCTTCGCGCTCTATCTTGCGAATGTCTTCTTTAAGCAATCCGGGGTATCACGTCATTAAGAACTGTACCTTTATGCATAATAAAGATACGGACTTGAATAACTCCATCCCTAGAGCGATGTGGTTGAATGATAGGACGGAAATGCGCAATTGCATTGTTTGGGATAATTGTTTTGATAACAAAGAGCTGTATTCAACTAGCCCCGATATTAGCCATTGCATCATCAAGGGAGGTTTCAGTATTAGTGGTGTTCCTCAACCTAATATCTATGATACACCTCCAACCTTGGTGCTTCCTGCCTCTCAAAATCAAGCACCTTTCAATTATGATAACTATGACTATAGGTTGACCTTGCTTTCCTTTGGCCTTGATGATGGCAACTCTTCATATGCTTCGGATTTGCCGTTTGATTTGGATAATAACCAACGAATACACGGTAGTTCAGTGGATTTGGGAGCTTATGAGAATGGCTATTGCTCGCTCAATGCAACGATTTCTGCTTCTGGTGCTACGGAATTCTGTGAAGGCGGAATGGTAACCTTAACGGCTGCGGGAGGAGATAACTACCTATGGTCGAATGGTGCTACTTCACCTCAAATCACGGTAGACGCTTCTAGTTTGTATGAGGTGGTCATTACGTCTAATGCTGGATGTTTAGGTCAAGTAAGTCAGCAAGTAACGGTTTATGATACAGCGCTTTCCATTTCGGGAAGTACCTCCTTCTGCATCGGTGGTTTTACGACGCTTACGGCTAGTGGGAATAACAGTAGTTATGTTTGGAGTGATGGACAAGAAGGGGCTTCGGCTATCATTACCACACCAGGAACATACACGGTTACAGCAACTTCCAATGATGGTTGCTCACTTCAAGAGGAAATCGTGGTAACAGAGGTTGCAAATCCTTCTCCCCCGATTATTTATAGCAATTTGACCTTGACAACAGGCAGCTTTTCTTCTTATCAATGGTATTTTAACGGCAGTCCAATTCCTAATGCTAATATCCAATCTCATGTACCCTCAGAAGTTGGTGATTACTATGTCGTTGTGATGAATTCTACGGGCTGTGAAGGAACTTCCGATGTTTATACCGTCGGTGCCGTTAGTGCTGTACACGATTTTGAAGCGAAGGGCATTCAAGTATTTCCAACCTTAGTAGAAGATGCCATTCAAGTAAATTTTACGGAGACTTCCGATTATGAATTGTTTATTGTTGACTTACAAGGAAGAATTTTACTTGAACAAAATGTTTTGCAACAGCAAAATTCTATAGCATTAGAGGATCTTCCTACAGGTGTCTATGTCTTGTTCTTGAGGAATGGCGCCGATGTACTGAGTCAAACTTTTTATAAATTGCCTTAGGGTTATTGCGTGTAATCCTCTGTTTGTCGACATCTCCCTTCGAAGGGAGAATAAGCTCGTTCCTAGAGTTTTGTGCTTTTTTATGAGATTAAATTTTTGATTTTCAGCAAAAGAAAGCACAAAACCTCTAGGAATATGGGTTTAAACGGGTAGGGCATTAAATTTGCTGCTTATAAAAACAAAAATAGCATTATGAAAAAAGGAATAACCCTACTACTAATTTATGTTCTAAGTTTCAGTTTATTACAAGCACAAGAAGATAATTACTACGATGCAAAGGAAGAATTAGAAGTAGAAAAGGAATACCCACTTTTTGGCAATAAAGTAAAAATGAGAGCGGGGCCCAACTTAACTGCTGAGGTCGTAACCTTATTGGAAATCGGAAAAAATGTCAAGATTGTAAGAAAAACAGACAATTATGATACGTTTAAAGGAGAAAGCCATCCTTGGTATGAGGTCATTGCTGGTGGACAAAAAGGCTTTATCCTTGGCGCGCTCATAGCTAATGGCAGTTGGGAAAGCGAAGCAGCAGATGCTACAGGCTTTTATTTTAAAATCAAAGAATCCACCGACCCCAGAGATGGGAATAAGGTAATGATAAAAGCTTATGAAAAGAAAGAAAAGTAAGTTTAGATTTAAGGAGTTATGGCTTTTCTTTTATCGTCGAAC
>JAHDHB010000456.1:0-1070 GCA_020631545.1 Saprospiraceae bacterium
GTCCTTTGTCCTTTGTCCTTTGTCCTTTGTCCTTTGTCCTTTGTCCTTTGTCCTCCCCCTAGTTTCTAATAACCAAGAACACAGCCAAAAAGAAACGCATTCAGAACAGAAAACCTCAAAAAAAATGCTTAAATTTATAACTCGAACATTCTGGCTAAAAACTCCAAACCTTTACTAGTCAAACAATTGCAAAAGAAACATGGAACAACTATTTAAAGATCCAGCAGCGCAAGCCTTCTTCGACAAAAACGGGTATGTAAAATTACCTGCCTTAAGTGAAGTGCAAATCCAAGAATTGCTTGATTTTCATGCCGAATTGGGACTAATTGACGAGAAAGGATACGGCTTTCATGTGAGCATGGATAAGAAGGATAAGAAGCTGGTAAATAAGATTATAGATCGGCTCTATGAAGTAGCTTTACCAAGTGTTTTGCCTTTGTTTGACAATGCAAAACCTTATATCGCCAGTTTTGTCCTCAAAGAGCCTAATCCTCAAGGCATTGTCCCCGTACATCAAGATTGGACATTTGTAGAAGATGAAACCCGACACAACTCGGTCACCTGTTGGATACCACTAGTCGATGTAACCATGGAAAATGGTGCTTTAGGTGTCGTGAAAGGTAGTCATAAGTTTTTTGATCAAATTCGTCCTTCCCCTTCTCCTCAAGTAAATACGCCACTAGCTGACCATCTTTTCACCATATTTCCCTACATGGAAATCATAGAGATGAAAGCAGGAGAAGCCATTATTTTTGATAATCGCACCTTCCACGCTTCGCCGCCAAATACAACGGACAGTTCTCGCATTGCCATTGGCTTAGGATTTACACAAAAAGAAGCTCAATTGTGTCATTATTTTCTAAAACCAGATGGAACAGGCAAAAACGTCTTGAAATATCGCGTGAATGAAGAATTTTTCCGTGAGTATGACAATGCCGAACTTTCCAGAATGTACGATGCCAAGGAAATTATCGAAGGTTATGAACTCGTTGACACCATCGCCTACGAAATCCATGAAAAAACATCAGAGGAAATGGTCGACTTAATGGTAAATGCTGGTAATGAAATGA
>JAHDHB010000456.1:1080-5878 GCA_020631545.1 Saprospiraceae bacterium
CATTAATTACCCGTTTAGCTAAACTCTTTAATTACAATATAGACGGCTCCAAAAAACAAGAAGAACCCGCAGCAGAAGAGATAAAAGAAGAAGTCCTAGCCGAACCTATAGAACAACCACATTGGCAAGAAGGTCAACCCTTTTGGAAAGTCTATTCCCCACTAAATATCATCCGAGAAATCAAAAATCGCTTAACAAAAGCTTAAAGTAGTAGAGGGTAGTGAGTAGAGTGATTTTGACCGTCCAAACAAGTGATAAAAGACTTTTTGCCTATTTTTGATAACGAATTCTCGCAATTCGCAATTCGCAATTCGTAATTCGTAATTCGTAATACGTAATTCGTAATTCTTAACTCTTAACTCTTAACTAAATACCCGTGTTTGATTTTGCTCCCTATTTAAAAGTATTTCGAGACGATGCCCTTCAAGCTCAATTCGAGAAGGATGGATATGTCGTTGTTCCCTTTTATAATCAAGAGGAAATTAAGGCATTAACAACACTTTACCGAGAGTTGCATCCTAAAGATGAAAAAGGATTTTACCCCAGCACCTTTTCCAAGGATAAAAAATACAGGACTACAGCCGATAAAGAGATTGTCAGCGTAGGCAGTCGTTCGATGGAACATTTGCTCGTAGATTACAAAGTCGTTTGCGGTAGCTTTATCGTCAAATCCCCTGGACCAGAAAGCGTTATGGAACTACATCAAGACATGACGCTCGTAGATGAATCCAAGTTTGCAGGCATCAATATTTGGTGTCCCCTAGTAGATTTGACCGATACCAACGGTGCTTTAGAGATTTTGGCAGGAAGCCAGCGCCTAGTACCTTCTTACAGAGGTTCTTCTATCCCAACGATTTATGCAGAATTGCAAAATGAAATCAAATCCATCATGAAACCTTTGTTTTTGAAAGCAGGGGAAGCCGTGATCTTTGACCAAAGCATTCTCCATTATTCACCACCCAATATATCCGACGATATTCGCATTGTAACCAACACCTTTTTTGCGCATAAAGATGCTACCTTCCAAACGGCTTGGTACGATAAAGAGAATCACAAGGAACAAATAGAATTATTCGAGCAAGATGATAATTTTTTAACGCATTTTGACCAATTCGGCCACGACATTTATGCACGACCAAAACTAGGCAAGAGCAAAGGGCTTTTTGATTATAAATTCACTAAATTATCCCTAGAAATGCTCGAAGACAAGTATGGCCCTATTCCCTTGAAGAAGGAAGTAGAATCGATACAAGAGCCTGTGTCTGTTGCCGTAGCACCAAAACAAAAAGGAATTCGTGCTTGGCTAAAAAGACTACTTACATCGTAACGTTGGCTTCAGCCGACAAGTTGTTCCTAGCAAGTTCTTTCTTCTTTTTCCCCCTTAACACCCAAAAGAGCCTAATATTCGAAAGGTAGTTAGCGCGGAACTGGAAGTTACGCGCAAACAGTATGTAAAACTAAACCAATATGCCACCAGCTATATTTAAAAACCCAGAACATCAGGAATTATTTGATAAACAAGGCTTTATCGTTCTACCTTTTTTAGATTCGGAGGATGTCGACTTCTTGGATAAAACCTTTGATGAAATGCATCCAGAATTGCCTACCAGCGGTGGTTTTATTTCAGGAAGCTATTCGCAAGACTTTGCGTATAAGAAAAAGGCAAGTGATACGATCCATGACACCTTCATGCCACATTTCAAGCGCTTATTCAAAGATTTTCAAGCCATTGGCGGCGCTTTTTTATTCAAACTACCTTCTCCCAATAGCGAATTGATAGCGCACCAAGATTGGACGATAGTGGATGAAGATAAGTACTACGCCTTGAATGTGTGGGTTCCATTAACCGATACCCACGCAGAAAATGGCCCTTTGATGGTCTTACCCGGTAGTCATTATCAAAAATTTAAAGTACTTCGAGCCCCTACCCTTCCATTCTTTTTTACAGGGAATGAAACCGTCGTCAAAGAGAACCTAATCCCCTTGTATGTCAAGGCTGGCCACACCGTTATCCTTAATCAATCCCTAGTCCACTATTCCCCTGCGAATGTTTCGACCAAAATACGCAAAGCGATTACCGCAGGCGTCTTGTCAAAAGATGCAAAACTGCGCTTGTATTTTAAGGACAATAACAGCGATAAGGAGGAATTGGAAATGTTCTCGCAGGACAGAGATTTCTTAATCAGCTTTGATGACTTCTTTTCCGATATTTTCCAACGTCCAAAAATGGGAAAAAGCGAAGGAACAATCCCCTATAAAGTACCTTCCTTTTCCAAGGAAGAAATTGAGCCTATGTTACAGGGAATGAGAACCGAAGCAGGTTTTGCCGTCGCTCCAAAACCGAAAACAAAGCCTCCAACAGTACCAACCTCAGAAGCCCCAATAGCCCAAGCATCTTTTTTTGATAAACTAAAACGATTTGTAGGTTTTGGAAAAAATTGAACACCTTAGAATACTAAATGATGATGCCCTAGACCAACAATTGTTGGCATTAGGCTACGTCGTCGTTCCTTTTTTGAACAAGGAGGAAGTAAATGCTTTGCTTGGTTTTTATGCCGATCAAAATGTGGATAAAATCAATGGAATCTACGCTTCTGCACATGTAGACAACAAGGATTTTCGCATAAAAGTAAACAACTTCATCAAGCAGCAATTCGCTCGCGCTATCGACAGCTATTTCCATGAATGTGAGCCTCTTGGCGGTTCTTTCATCGTTAAAGGCGAAGGAGAACACAGCACGCTTTACCCACATCAAGATTGGAACATTGTCGATGAATCTAAATATCGTTCCTTCAATATTTGGATTCCTTTAGTGGATGTTTACGAAGAAAATGGGGCCGTTTCTGTGCTAGAAGAAAGTCACTTGAAGCTGACGAACTATCGTGGGGCGAATATTCCTTGTGAGGTGCATCAGGTATATGATGAGCTTTGGCCACGCATGAAAGTCCTGAATATGAAGGCAGGAGAAGCCCTCATCTATGATCACCGCCTCATCCACGCTTCTAGAGCCAATCAGTCAGGGAAACCACGGATTGCCTCTGTTTACGGGATTATCCCCAAAGCCGCTTCGATGAAATATTACTATAAAAATGGAGATTTGATTGAAGAATACGACTGTAATCAAGAATTCTATGTGTCTGCAAATACCTTTGCTGGCCCAGCAGGTTTGAAATTAGCCAAGTCAATTCCCTATCATTTTCCTACGCTAAATGCCGCACAATTTCGCCATATTTTCTTAGGCGAAGAACTTATAGAAGAACAAGAGGTACAAGAAGTTATACAAAAAACGGCAACCACCACACCAGAGCAAAAAACCAGTTTACTCCAAAGAATAAAATCATTCTTTGGCGGCTAAAGTAACGTTGGCTTCAGCCGACAAGTTGTTCCATGAAAGAGGTTTTTCGTCACAAGCTTGAGGAGTTGAAACAATTATTAAGCAAGTAGTTGTTTACCAAAATCAGCAAGGGGTTGAAACCCCTTGCTATAGAATCTCGAAGGCTATCGCCTTCTCTTGCGAACACCACGGGTTTAAGTCACTGGAAAATATCAGGAATCAAGGAGCCTCAGTTCCCGAGAGCACAAACAATCTTATATACCCTCAAATTCCTTATATGGTTAAACCCCACAAAAAAACAACGCCTAACTCCCAAGAAAATATCATGGCTAACGCCTAACTCTTAACTACAAACTCTTAACTAACAAAATGTTATACGCCATCCCAGCCTTATTACTTGGCCTCCTGCTAGGTCTTTTTCTAGGAAAAAAGCAAACCACCACTCCTCAAACCAAGGAAGAGGATGCTGACAAGGGGATTGATTTGTCAAAGGCACGCCTTCAAACCAGCCCAGAGCAAGTTCGAGATTTTTATAACGAATACAACGACAAATTCATCCAAGTATACGGCGAAGTCATCCAAGCTTTCCGTACCCATAATGTCGATAAACTACTTGATTATCAAATCGAAAGTATGGAGATGGAGGAAGGAATGAAGATGCTCGATGCAGGCTGTGGAATTTGTGGACCTGCCTCCTATTTTGCCAAAAATAAGCAGGTAACCATCAATGCCATTACCATTAGTGATGTACAGGTAGAACAAGCGAAAGCATTGATCCAGCGGGAAGGTGTCGAGCATTTGGTGAAGGTACAAAAAGGCGACTACCACAAACTCCCTGAACTCTTCCCTGCGAATCATTTTGACCGTATCTATTTCCTAGAATCGTTTGGGCATTCCTTTGATCAAAAGAAGGTTCTCCAAGGAGCATGGGAGGTTTTAAAACCTGGTGGCGTTTTGTATATCAAGGATTTATTTCGAAAAATAGCCGCCTTACCGGGTCACCAGAAGCGCATAGATGAAACAATCGATACCATCAATGAAGCCTACCGCTACAACATTTCCGACCTCTACCGCATTCTACACGAAGTACGCAAACTAGGTTTCATCATCATGGCACTAAAAACCATCGACATCAAGGTAGAGGACTTCGAAAACCTAACTATTTCCAATGATTTCCAAGAACTTACAGGTATTGGCCAAATCGAAGACTGGAATACCTACATTTTCCCCATCGAATTTTATGAACTAAAATGCTACAAACCTGTCCATGACCTAGCGAATGGAACGGATAAGTACTTCCTACAAAATATGATGTATATGCAAATGCAGGGCGTGAAGGAGGAAAATCTTTAATAGCGTGATGAGGAAATTCACGATTTCAAAAACTACCGATACAAAGCCAAAATTTCAGAAGATTCACAAGCAGCAAAAAACTCGACGTGGTACGTTTGAGGCGGCTGCTTC
>JAHDHB010000457.1 GCA_020631545.1 Saprospiraceae bacterium
AATACAATGGCGGCATAGCCGCAGTTAAGAGTTAGGAGTTAAGAGTTGCCGTCAGGATGTGAAACACCATGAGTGTACTAACAACTAAATTACTACTTATTAACAACTTAGCATCTTTTCTAAATAAAAAGCTTGCACAAAAAACAAACTTTCAGCGTTATGTGTACACCTTTTTCTAATCCTACACCCAGTATATTTATGAAATTTCATGGTCTTGCCCTAGTACTTGTTCTCTTTTCCTTGTCCTCCATTGCTCAGACGAATAACCGCTATCCTTATATCCAAGCGCCAACAGAAACAAGCGTCACTATTGCATGGAGAACTAATGCTTTAGAAAGCAGTAGCCTTAATTATGGAACTTCTCCTACTGCACTTACGCAGACGGCTTCCTCCCCTGCCCCAAGTTCTAAGCATGAACTAACGCTAAGCAATCTACTCCCAGATACGCGCTATTATTATCAGGTCAATTCTCCTACATTAAACTCTAGTGTAGAGACATTTGTAACAGCTAAACCAGATACCCAAGCACCTTTTACCTTCTTACATTATGGAGATTGTGGTTATAATAATGCCATACAAAATGATATTGCGGCTTTGATGGAATCAGAAAATGCGGATTTTGGTGTCGTGACTGGCGACGTAGACCAAGGACAAGGTGATGATTATGACAATATCTTTTTCGGCGTTTATAAAGATATGCTAAAACGGGAATGCCATTTTACTTCCATTGGCAATCATGATACATACACCAACAATGCGGCTCCGTACTTGGATGAATTTCATTTACCCACGAATAATCCTCAAAATTCAGAACGTTACTATACATTTACCTGGGGCAACGCCAAATTTATTTGCTTGGATTCTAACCTTCCTTACACACAGGGAAGCGACCAGTACGACTTCTTACTCAAAGAGTTGCAATGTAATGACCGTCAATGGTTGATGGTTTTCTTCCACCATCCTCCTTGGACAAATGCTTGGGATGTTACCTATTATATCCCATTTCAAGAATATTTTCAATACGAAGGAAATGACGATATGAGAGGCAGCCTTGTCCCTCTTTTTGAGCAATATGATGTTGATTTTGTGCTAAATGGCCATTCGCATTGCTACCAAAGAGGTGAAATGAATGGCGTAAAATACATTATTTCTGGTGGAGCAGGTGCTGATGTCTTGGATTTCAACACGAATAGTAATTCGCCAAACATCGACACAGAAATCTATGAAAATCAATATGTTATTTTTAATATTGATGGAGATTCCGCGAATTTTAAGTGCATCAATCGGAATGGCGATATTATTGACCAAGTCGCTACTTATAAGACCTTTACGCCTTACTCACCTACGGTTACCACGGTAGATGCTAGCTGTGCGGGGAATAACGGTGCTGCAACGGTCATTCTAAATGGCCCCAATCCGCCTTATGCCGTCGTTTGGAGTACAGGCGCTACGACACCCGTTATTGGAGGGCTTTCTCCTGGAACTTACCAAGTAACAGTATCAGATGCTTATGGCTGTTCGAATGATGTCCTAGATGTTGTGATTGGTTCTTCTGCTCCATTTGTCGTAAATCCTTCTCATACGGATGCTACTTGTGCAGAATTTCAAGACGGAACGGCTTCCGTAGGCGTAAGTGGAGGCATTGGCAACATTACTTACTTATGGTCTACGGGCTCTACAACCTCTTCCATCGTTGGATTGGCTGCGGGAACTTATTCCGTTTCGATTACAGATGGCTCAGGATGCCAAGCTATAGAAACTTTTATTATTGAATATACAACGCAACTCAATCCGACAATCATTACATCTACTGGAGGAACGACCTATTGCTCTGGTGAGCCTATAGAGCTTATCGCCGATGCAGGTTACAGTAATTATGCTTGGTCTAATGGGGCATCTACCGCCTCTATTTCAGTTAGCCAAACGGGTAATTTCCAAGCAACAGTCACTGATAATCAAGGCTGTACTGGTTTTTCTAATGAATTAATCATTACAGAAACCTTTCCTCCTCAGGTGACGCTCAATGCTAGCGAAACCTCTTGTCCAAACCTAGAAGATGGCGCCATTTCTTCTTCTGCTTCAAGTGGTTTTCCTCCTTATAGCTACCTCTGGAGTACGGGAGCGATTACGCCTACCATTTATGATTTGACTCCAGGAACTTATTTTTTAACGGTTACAGGCTCGAATGGTTGTAGTACGGTTTCATCTATTGACATAATGGCAGGAAACACGCCATTAGAGCCCACTATTTCTTCTAGTACGGGCTCCTTTAGCTTCTGTGAAATGGAAGAAATCACCTTGACCGCCAACAGTGGCTTTGACAATTATACGTGGTCTGACGGCAGCAATAGCCAAAGCATTACAGTTTCAACACCAGGCAATTATATGGTTAGCGTATCGAATGCTTCTGGATGTTCGGGCAGTTCTGATCTAATTTCCATAACTGAGGAGTCTCTTCCGACAGCTGATTTTGAATTGCAAATTAGCGGCAGTGCTGTGGCTTGCACAGAACTGGCTTCTGATGAAACGACTTACTTGTGGGATTTTGGTGACGGCATGACTTCTACGGAGCCGAATCCTTCTTATACTTATAGTGTGGATGGTACTTATACCATTTCCTTGACGGTAAACAATGCTTGTGGTTCAGATACTTACTCCGAAACGGTAGCCATCGTACTTTCTTCTTTAATCAATCCTAGCAATAATCCACTAAACCTCCAACTTTCCCCAAATCCGTTCAGAAGAAGTACGGTGTTGAGTTTTTCGAATCCTCAAAAACATGCTTGTCAATTAAATATCGTGAATGTAGAGGGTAAAGTGGTTCGTACTTATAAGAATATCCGCGATGGAAGGATTCAAATCCGTCGTGCAGGCCTAGCAGCAGGTCTTTATTTCTACCAACTTTCTAGCGAGAATTTTATTTTTTCTGGGAAAATGGTGATTCAGTAGAGACGCGTTGCAACGCGTCTCTACGGTGTTTCCATATTCATCAAGTACAAATCCAATCCTTTTGCCCAAAAATCTTGTTCAATCGATTTTAGATTAAAACCCATTTTTTGGTAAAATTGATACGCGAGCTGTGACGTTCGTACTACAATGGACTGAATGTTTTGCTTCTTTTGAATATGCTGAATACGATGCAAAAGCAGCTTAGTGCCAATTCCTTTTCCTTGGTAATCAGGATGGATGACATCCCATGAAATACGAGCAATGCCTTCTGTGAGAAAATAATTAATGCCTCCTGAACCGATGACTTTTCCTTTGTCCTCTACGACAAAATAATCTTCTACTTCTTTATCAAGATAGTTGATGAAGTCAATTTCTTCGGTTGCTGCGAAGTATTTTGGCGTATTCAGCCTTATCAATTTAACTAAATCATTCTTGTCCTTAGCCGTGTAAGGTCGAATCATGAGAAATATGATTTATGATGAAAGATGATGTCTTATAATTAAGGAACAACAATCATACTAAAGTTAATGCTACGATAAACAAAAATCCGTATTTTGCAGGATGAATTTACGTCGTCTCCTAACGGTAGGACTAATACTGCTTTACCTCTTTTTCTGCTATTTGATGCTGGAAATCACGTTGCAATATATCCCTTTTGACACCGACGTAGCATTTTTACGCATCAAGCAAGACTATATTCACCTAAATTACTACAAGTGGGCTTTCTTCATTCATGTATATACGTCATTTTTTGTTCTGTTAGCAGGTTTTACACAGTTTTTTCCTAGCCTACAACAACGTTGGTCACAGATTCATCGCCTTTCAGGTTGGCTATACATCATCGTCGTATTACTTTTTGCAGCGCCCTCTGGATTTATTATCGGTATACATGCCAATGGAGGATTCTATGGCCAACTTGCCTTCTGCCTATTAGCCCTTTTTTGGTTCTTTTTTACCCTAATCGCTCTAATAAAAATAAAAAAACGCGATTTATATGGCCATAGAAACTTTATGATTCGTAGTTTTGCCTTAACTTTATCTGCCATAACCCTGAGATTATGGAAATATATCCTTGTTATGCTGTTTCAACCAAGGCCGATGGATGTTTATCTTATCGTTGCTTGGCTAGCTTGGGTAGGAAATTTATTAATCGCAGAAGCCATTATTTATTCCTTGAACAAGAAAGAATTACGAATGAGGTATTACGAATTACGAGTTGACCGTTAGGACGTCATTAACGGAAAGATATATAAATTTTGTTCTAAATTCACAACTAAAACACTATAAAACATGAAACCATTATCCTTTATCCTTGCCTTAGTTTTCCTATTTTCTTGTGGAGAAACAAATACGAAAGAAGAAAAAAGAGTCAATGAAAGTCCATCTGCTTCTGAAACAGAAGTGACTACTACGCCCTCTACTAGTACAATTGAAGCTGATAATCAAGCAGTTTTACCCGAAAACTGGACTATACAAGACATCAAAGGCTACTACGTAGGTTCTTTTGAAGCATCGAAATATCATGAGAAAAAGGATTATTCTTATAGCAATAAAATCAACATCTCTATTGATGAATTAGACAATGGAAAAGTTGAAGGCCATAGTGTTGTGGCTGGTAATAATCGCCCTTTTTCTGGTTCTTATAAGCAAACGGAAAAAGGTATCCTCATCCTAGCGCGAGAGCCTGGAGATGACCGCTATGATGGCCGTTTCGACTTCACCGTAAACCCTGTAGAACAAACCGTTGAGGGGATTTGGGTGGCGAATGATGGAAAACTTGCGGTATACGAACGGGAGTACAAGCTCGCCAGAAGAGATTTTGCCTATGATCCAGAACAAGAACTCCCCGAAGATCTTGGTTGGGCCGATCTTTATTCTTCTGCTACTAGCAGAGCGCAAGGCGCTGATGAAGGAGAATTCCTAACGGAAGATGTATTGAAAGTCAATGCTTCACTAAAAGCTTTAAAAAAGGAAGATATTGCCAATATGTATAAAGGTGATTTAGAAATCATCCGAAACTCCATCTACGCTCGCCATGGTTATTCCTTCAAAAACCGAAAAATACGCTACATTTTTGATCAATATGTAGATTGGTACATGCCTGTTTCTACGGATGTTCGTGATAAATTGACGGATATTGAAAAGGCGAATGCTGATTTGCTGAAACGCTATGAGCAACATGCTAGTGTGTACTATGATTCTTATGGAAGGTAAGAGATGATGTATGATGTATGAAATAAGATGTACGATGTATGCATTTGGACAGAATTTTCTACCTTTTTTCGGTCAGAAAATTAGAGCGCGTAGAAAATCGCCATGAGCGCAACTCGTCATTCGTAATTCGTAATTCGTAATTCATAATTTGATTCTAGCTTTACCAGCTAAAAAAATCTTTAATACTGATGCAATTCATTCCCTTCCCTATACTCTTTACAGAACGTCTAATTTTAAGGGAGCCGACGACAGATGACGCGCCTGAAATTCTCTTCTTACGCTCTGATAAAGAAGTTAATAAATACATCAAAAGAGCTGCGCCTAAGAATATCCAAGAGGCCAAGGATTTTATCGATAAACGAAGGGAAGATCGCAAAAACAATAAAAGTATATATTGGAGCCTTACGATAAAAGGGACGCCTAAAATGATTGGTTCTATTTGCTTGTGGAATTTCTCCGAAGACCAAAAGACAGCAGAAGTTGGTTATGATTTACATCCTACCTTCCACAATCGCGGTCTCATGTCAGAAGCGCTACAAGGTGTATTAATCTTTGGTTTTGAAACCTTAAAATTAGCGACCATTGAAGCGTATACACATCATCTAAATAAAGCTTCTAAGCAATTATTAAGTTCGCATAATTTTGTTTTAAGAGCCGAGAGGAAAGACAAGGACAATGCAGACAATATCATTTTTGCAATTCAGCATACTTCCA
>JAHDHB010000458.1:0-4542 GCA_020631545.1 Saprospiraceae bacterium
AACCAAGAACAAGAAAGATTCATGTGCCCTGAAATCCGATTGACTTGGGGGCTAAGCCAAGGAAGTGCCACCGTAAGGAAAGGAATAAGGAGCGTGTTAGGGAGCATATGCTTGAAAATACCATGTAACAAGGCGGTAGAAATGAGGAAACCAGCTAAGATCCAATAGTTAAAAACGGCAAAGGTGAAACTTCCACTTTCTGTAAAATAAGTCAATCCCTTCATCAATAAAGCAAGAATTGGTGTATTGTCAGTATAAAAAAGATATTCCCCAAAAGGATAATTCATCCCCTCAAACTTAAAAATACTAGTCGAATTCGACTGCTCCAAATAACTGTAATACGTGAAATAGTTCTTCAATCCATCAAAAGAACCCGAGAATAGATATTCTGTTGGATGGATGACCATGGGCCAATATGCTATAGTAATGAGTAGGCATTGTAGTCCTAGGAGCCAAGGCAAGGAATAAAAAGTAAAAATGTTCTTTTTTATAGATTGATTCTTCAAATCGATGGTTCATGGTTTATTACTATTGATTAGCAAAGATATAAGTTTTTTGGAAGGTTTTTTAATGAGAGATTAGATGTTAATTTTATGGTTAAAAACTATAAGATCTAGGAGGGAGAAGGTTTAAAATTGTATTTTGTGACGGACATCAAACCACTCAACGATTGGTATATTGCTCATTGTACTAGCCAGAATGTTGTTGAGTACGCCACAGAAGGCGCTTAATTTTAACACCTAATAAACTACACGTATGATTTTTTTTTACAGAAAAATACTAGGGATTAACCTCGTATTTCTTTTACAAATTAGTTTTTTGTTTGCACAAAAAGCGAAGCTTCCCACAGGACTAGAGATTGGAGAACTCGCTGTGGCAGAATCGTATCATCTTCAGGATAATCAACGTATTAGTGACGAATCAGGTTATCCCTTAGCTATTTATGGATTAAAGTATACGCTTGATGAAGCTGCTCCAGAAGAAATGGCTAAGCAGTTTCTTCGAGAACAAAATCAGTTATTAGGACTTGAAGAAAACGATATTCAAAACCTAAAAGCACATGCTATACGCCAAAGTTTTTCAGGAACTGTCGTTCGGCTTCGTCAGCATAAGGATGGATTACCTGTAAATAAGGCAGAGATTACGGTGAATATCAATAAGAATAACGAGGTTACCTACCTGATGAATGGTTTCCGATACGATGTTTTTGTCTTGAATAGTATACCTAGTATTTCTACGGTAGATGCTCAAACTACAGCCTATAAACATTTGGGCATAAATGATGCTCCACATTACGAAATCGTCGAGCCTTTTATTTATCATAATAAAGATTATTCCCGACTAGCGTACCGAGTTGGCGTTATGGCTACTGGCTTGATAGGGGAGTGGGAAGTCCTAGTCGATGCGATAACGGGTGAAATCTTCCAATCGCAGGATGTTTCCTATTATTGTAATACCAAGCACAAGCACGATGGCAAATGTGGTAAAGACAAAGGAGGAAAACCAGCAAAAATGTTAGTCAATGGAGACGGAAATGTATTTGACCCAGATCCGCTTTCTTCTGGGATGGTTCCTTACGGCGGCGGTGGTTATGTCGATAATGATGATGCCAATTCGGCAGATTTGACGGCTCAAACATTTAATGTTCCTCTCTTGGATATTACCTTCGATGGAAGCAATTATTTCCTTACAGGACCTTTTGCGGAAATAATAGACTTTGAAAATCCAAGTAATGGTTTGTATGAACAACCGACCTCTAGCTTTCTTTACACTCGTTTTGACGATGGTTTTGAGGCCGTTAATGTTTATTATCACCTTGATGCTTCTATGCGTTATATCAATAACACCTTGGGAATTAACCTTATGCCTTACCAATACAATACTGGGGTGCGTGTAGACCCTCACGGTTTGAATGGTTCTGATAACTCCTATTACTCCTCGGGCACAGGCCAATTGGCTTTTGGGGAAGGCTGTGTTGATGATGCCGAAGATTCAGATGTTGTGCATCATGAATTGGGACATGGGCTTCATGATTGGGTGACTAGCGGTGGTCTTTCTCAGACCGACGGCTTGAGTGAAGGATGTGGCGATTACTGGGCGCAATCTTACAATCGAAGTCTAGGAAACTGGACTCCTGCCGATCCTGCTTATAACTATGTTTTCAATTGGGATGGGCATAACCCTTGTTGGGGAGGCCGTACCACAGCCCATACCGCCACTTATCCAGGAGGACTATCAGGTTCTATTCACACCGATGGACAGATTTGGGCGACTTGCTTGATGAAAATTTACGATATTATTGGTAGAGCCCAAACTGACAAAATATTCTTAGAAGGACTAGGCATGACAAATGGTTCTTCAGACCAAAATGATGCGGCCAATGCAGCCTACCAAGCGGCTATAAACATGGGGTATTCCACATCAGAAATCAATACGATTTACAACGAATTTACTTCTTGTGGTTATACGCTACCCGCTCCTCCTACTCCGCCAACAGCAGGAATTGGGGCAGACGCTACGACACTTTGCTTGGATCAAGGCCAAAATACCGTTAATTTTACGGATGAATCTACGGGGTCTGATGCGACTTCTTGGCAGTGGACTTTCCAAGGCGGCACTCCAGCTACCTCTACTGCTCAAAATCCAACGGTCACCTATAATGCATCAGGTGTTTATTCGGTAGAGTTGATTGCCACAAACTCCTTCGGATCCGATACGCTACTCCTAAGTGATTATATTACTATATTGACGGGGGCTGCTTGTCCTTCTTGTACGACAACACCTAGCACGAATGTTCCAATTGCAATTCCGTCGATAGGTTCGATTACCTCTACGATAGATATTTCGGATGCGGGGGAAATAGAAGATGTAAATGTCTTGAATCTTAACGGGACACATACACGCGTAAGTGATTTAGTCTTCACACTGACAAGTCCGAAAGGAACCGTAGTGGAGTTAATTCCTTCTATTTGTGGGAATAATAGTGATTTTGATTTAAGTTTAGATGATAGCGTAGCTGATGGAATTCCTTGTCCCTATGCGGATGGTTTAACCTATCGGCCAAGTGGTGCGCTAAGCGATTTTAATGGAGAAGTAGCCTTGGGTACTTGGACACTTACTATTGAAGATTCAAGAAATGGTAGAAGTGGTAACCTAGCAGGTTGGAGTCTAGAGGTTTGTACTTCTTCTAATGTTGTACTATCCGCAAAGGCCATGCTAGAAGGCCCCTTTAATGGTACGTTACAGGATGATGTCATTCGTGCCAGTGGTGATATCCCCTTGATAGAGCCTTATTCAGCTATGGGCTTTACGCTAGTCAATAGTGATGGAGGGGAAGTCGTAGAAAGTGCTGTACTAAATGTTACAGGAAACGATGCGATTGTGGATTGGGTTTTTGTGGAGTTATTGGATGGTACAGATCCTTCTGTCGTATTAGCTACTCGTTCTGCTTTGCTTCAAAGTGATGGAGACATCGTAGATACGGATGGGGTTTCTGAATTAACCTTCGCCAACATGGGAGACGGGGATTATTACATCCGCATCCGTCATCGCAATCATCTTAGTATTAGGACGTTAGATTTAGTGTCACTTAGTGCTGCGAGTATAGGTGTTCTTGATTTTACTTCATCCGCTACACTAGTAGTTGGAACGGATGCCAGAAAGGATGTTGGAGGCGTTCTATTACTTTGGGCAGGAGATGCCAATGGTGATAATTCGGTAAACGCTGCTGATCGTAGCGAGACTTGGAACAATCGAAATACTACAGGGTATTTACTTTCAGATGTAAATATGGATAATTCCTGTAATGCAGCTGATCGAAGCATTACTTGGAATAATAGAAATAAGACAGGGAATTAGAAGAGACTGCGGGGCATTATTCTAATCATGAATAATGATATAAAACAGTACTAATGATTAAAGAAGGACAATGGTTACCCCATTGTCCTTCGCCTATTTATAGGAAAGAGGTAATAGAATTGTCTTCTTCACTATCAATTTCTTATCCTCAAAATGCTTATCTTTGTATAATGAAAGAATTACCAATCGGCATACAAGATTTTCGAAAATTGCGTGAAGGGAATTTCCTTTATGTAGATAAAACCAAAGATATTGGTCGTTTAGCAAGTGCTGCTGGTTACTATTTTCTGTCTCGTCCCCGTCGCTTTGGAAAATCCTTGTTGATTTCTACAATGAAATATCTATTTCAAGGAGAAAAAGACTTGTTTAAGGGATTGTGGATAGAAGATAAGTGGGATTGGGAGCAGAAAAATCCTGTCTTTCATATTGGATTTAGTAGTTTAGGGTATAGAGAAATGGGGCTTCGTGAAGCTATAGAGAATGAGTTGGATAGAATGGCGGAGGAAAATTCGATTTTACTTGAAAAGAAGATTTTTGATCAGAAATTCAAGGAGTTATTAAAAAAGCTTTACGAACAAAAAGGCCAAGTCGTCCTATTAATAGATGAATACGACAAGCCGCTTATCGACTATCTAGGAAAAAATACCGAACAAGCACTAGCGAATCAAGAACTTCTAAAGACAT
>JAHDHB010000458.1:4642-5873 GCA_020631545.1 Saprospiraceae bacterium
AGTTGCTGGGGATTAATTTTAGTAGTGTGGAGAAGAAGGTGGGGGAGTGGTTGTTGGAGTAGGCGAACAAGGTTTGCCTCGAAAAAAGTTTCCGGCTTGTCCGTATGACCAACCGAAAACTTGAGTGTTTTGAAAAAAGCATTACATTTATTTACTCCAGAAAACGTATTTCGTAGAACCACAGTAAGATTTGGATGATTTGTCCCATAAGCGTGCTCCAGAAGCTAAATCTCCAGAAGGCAAATGACCAGTTCCCATATTTACACCTTTTGGTGTACAATTACTGTATGAGCTTCCAATTTTGTTGTACGGTAGTACTTTCCATTGCCCATTCACCTTATGGTAATGGAATATTCTTACTTCTTGATTAGAGCCTAACTCGTACTTGATATTCAAGTTTACCCAACTTCCCCACCAGACATCTTTGATGCTCTGAACGCCTGCACAACATGCTCTAAAATTAGGATTTAGATCCTCATCTTGTAGTGTTCTTTCCCAAGTATCAGGATTTGAAAGCGTATAAGCATTTTCGTCTTCGACGGATGTGAATTCAACTAGCTCTACATTTGAAGTAGGTAAATCTTGGTTAATGACATCTTGAGCTTCTTTTTCACAAGAACTAAGGCTGATTAATAATGTAATAAGGGTTGCTCCTAAGAAAAACTGCAAATTTCTCATTTGTCTGTTGTTTTATTGATGTTGCCTACTCTATTCAAGGCTTTTCGGCATCCGCCTCCCGACTTTTTAAAGCCGTAGGGTAGCTTTTAGGTATAGCAAAGCCATTCGGCGAATGACCTAGCCGTTATCAAGAAATCATCAAAGATTTTGATGAAAAAATAATCAAGGAATTATTTTTGGAGTTACAGAGTCACTTTGACTTTTGTTGTTTGGATTGAATCCCGATTACGATTACAAATATAGGGAAAGCAGAAGCACGATAAAATAGTATTGGATGCAACGGATAAGAAGTGTAAAAAACAAAAATAATAGTAACTTTGCGGCGTACTAGCTGTAAATCAATCTATATGTGGCGTACAAAAAATCACTGTTTTAGTATTATTAGTGCTTAATTTCCCCTTGACGATGTATAAATTAAAACTCCTTTCCTTGCTACTTACGCTCAAACAACAATCTCGTGAAGTCCTTGATTTTGAAAAGTTTGTAAAGAGTCCTTGTCACAATCCACGAAAAGAGGTGTTGTATTTATTTTTATTCCTGAAAAAGTATTGGT
>JAHDHB010000459.1 GCA_020631545.1 Saprospiraceae bacterium
TGGCAGAAGGTTTAAACCAGTGCTTGAATTAATTGTAATCGCTTACGAAATCTTTATCGTGAGAGTAAGTTCTCCTTAGAAAATAGAAAGGGAAAAAGTAGTTAGCTGATAATTTTTAAATTATCAGCTAACAGCGTCTAGTAGGCTAGAACTTAGAGTCGTCTATTTTTCCAAGGTATTGCTCAATAGCACCTGCTAGATTTTGGACACAACCTTTTTCAAAGGGAGAACGAAGGTCGGCTAGTTTGACCAATTCTAGGAAAGGAGCGGTACCTCCCGCCTTACAAAGTCTTACATAATCACTCCATGCCTTAGTGCGATTTTGCTCGCCTTTTTGCCAAAACTGGTAGGCGCATACTTGTGCTAGTACGTAATCAATGTAGTAGAAAGGATCTTCAAAAATGTGTCCTTGTCGTTGCCAAAAACGGCCACTGCTCAAGTAAGGATTGTTTTCGTACTTATAATCAGGTAAGTAAATCGCTTCCATTTCTTTCCATGCTTGGGCCCTTTCGTCGGGCGTAAAACCTGGGTTTTCATAGACTACGTGCTGGAAATGATCGACAGCGCAGCCATAAGGCAAGAACAGCAAGGAACCATTTAGGTGGGAGAAGAAGTATTTTTGAGCATCTTCTTCGAAAAAACTTTCCATCCAAGGGTAGGTCAAAAACTCCATGGACATGGAATGAATTTCACAAGCTTCATAACTGGGCCAGCGGTATTCTGCTACTTGGTTTTGACGACTGCAAAAGTATTGGAAGGCGTGTCCCGCTTCATGGGTTAGGACATCAATATCGCCTGATGTACCATTGAAGTTTGCAAAAATGAAAGGATGTTTGTAGTTGCTTATTTCTTCACAATAACCGGCATCGGCTTTACCTGGGCGGTTGATGACGTCGAGTAACTCATTGTCCAACATGTAGTTGAAGAAGGTGTTCGTTTCGTCCGAAAGCTCGGCATACATTTTTTGAGCTTTCCCTAAAATTTGTTGAGGCGTACCTTTGGGAGTAGGATTTCCTGATTTAAAATCAAATCCTAGGTCGTAATCAAAAAGCTGTTGGTAACCTAAGCGATTTTTCTGCCGCTCTCGCAAGCGCTGCGTGAGGGGAACGATGTGATCGGCAATTTGTTGACGAAACCCTTTGACCATGTCCTTGTTGTAGTCAATGCGGCTCATTCTAATATAGCCCAACTCGGTGAAATCCTTGTACCCAAGTTGAACGGCCATTTTGTGGCGTAGTTTTACTAAGCGGTCATAGATATCATCAATGTTTTCTTGATGATCAGCGAAAAATTTCCATCTTGCTTGTGCTGCTTTTTTTCGTGTATGGCGATCTTTATCGACCAAATATTTGCCAATGCCTGCAAGATTGAGTGTTTGTCCTTCAAATTCTATTTTGGCTGTACCTTTTAGTTTTACATATTCACTAGCGAGTTTATTTTGGGCTTGTAGACTGTCAATGATCGCAGGATCAAAGCCTTTTGTCTTAAAAGAAGCCAAATCAAACAAGTGTTTTCCCCATTTGTGCTTGAGTTGGTCTTTATAGGTTGCTTTGGATAAAGCACGGTAATACCTCATCACTAGCTTTTCATTAATCGGTTTTGCTTCACCGAAAAAATTTACTTCTTTCTCGTACTGAGCGTTTGAGGTATCTGTAGTATACTTTATTTCAGCAAGCTGTGTCATCGTGCTAAAGTCGTCTCGCAATCGATACAACTGCCGAAAAGCATGATCTTGCTCATCAAAGCTACTTGCTTGTTCAAATTTCTCCAAGATGGAGGTAAAATCGGCTTCATATCCTGAAATAGAAGGCCGGACGTAGGGTATTTCACTGAATTTCATGGTTTGATGTCAATTAAGCTATGGTTGTTTTTAATGCAAGGGGCTTAGAGGGGGCTAAAAAAACCGAATAGTTATCGTGCGGAAGTTTTTCTATTTTTACCTCTACAAGAATGCATTAAATCTTCATGCTGTTTGCTTTAATCTGCTAATTTAAGCTTACAATTTTAGAAAGGAGAATAGAAACTTAAAAAAATCGAAAAAACCGCGATAATTGAGGGAATATAGAGGGGAAATACCTAAAAATACGTTCTTTTTGCTCTTGCCTCTTGGCTTCTTATATGTTTTGACATAAGAGAAACGGACAAAAATGAATGTTTTTTCTTTGTTTTAGATATTTTATATGACCTTTGCGTTGGATTTTTAAAATTGTGGCTATCATGGCTAGGGAAAAAGAATAGCGCTCTTCGCTAAAATCAGCATTGGCTATGCTTTAATGACGGATTTGGGAGCAACTATTCTTGGTTCTTATTGTTAGCTTATTTGAATAGGCACATAAAATTATTGTATCGCTATGGCGAATCCCGAAAGCTTAATACTTACAGACCCTACATTTACAAAAAAACAACAATTTAATATAATAGATAAGGTTGCGCTCAAGTTTATACGAGATGAGCGTGATTTGCCTTTTGTTTATTTGTGTTTGAAGATTCTAGTCTTCATTATTCCCGTTGCGGTGTATCTTTTTACGCCGGGCAATTTCAACTGGTATATCGCTTTTGCCTACTTGGCATTTAACAGCTTGGTTCTAAGTGGTCCTTTTACTTTAATGTTACATAATACTAGTCATCGGAAATTGTTTAAAAAGGATTATGAGTTTTTAAATAACTTTATTCCTTGGGTATTAGGCCCGTTTTATGGGCAATCTCCTGAAACCTATTTTGCACATCATATAGGGATGCATCATCTAGAAGATAATTTGCCGCCGGATCTAAGTAGTACGATGCATTATCAGCGTGATAGTATTGGTGGTTTTTTGCATTATTTTGGCACCTTCTTCTTCTTTGGTATTGTTCAATTATCGTATTACTTCAAGAAAAAGAGTGCTTGGTGGTTTCTTAAGCGTTTATTGCTAGGAGAATTTAGCTTTTTTATGCTTTGCATTGGCTTGTCGTTCATTAGTTGGCAAGCTACGCTTATGGTTTTTGTGCTGCCTTTCCTAATTATTCGTTTTGCTATGATGGCAGGAAATTGGGGACAACATGCTTTCATCGATGCAGATGATGCGGCCAATAATTATAAGAATAGCATTACTTGTATCAATAGTCGGTACAATCGTATTTGCTTTAATGATGGCTACCACATCGGTCATCACATTCGGCCAAACAGACATTGGACGGATATGCCTGATGATTTCCTCAATACTAGGGATAAATACGCTGCTAATAAAGCGATTGTCTTTGATGAATTGGATTTCTTCGTGATTTGGTTTCATTTAATGACTAAAAATTACAAGAAGCTGGCGAAGCATTTTGTTGATGTTGGGAATCGCTTTAATGGCGACCAGGAGGCGATTATCGCTTTTCTGAAGACTAGAACGGCCAGAATCTCTAAGGAGAAAGCTATGGAATATGTTGAGAGTTAGGAGTTAAGAGTTAGGAGTTATCCACGATAGTTATCGGGAGTTAGGAGTTATTCAGGGGGTGTCATGAAAATCATATTTCTTAAATCTTACATCGTATTTAGTAGAAGAGTCTTTTCAAGCGACAGCGTCGAAAATTTACAACTATTTGGAAAAACTAAAACTTGATATTATCCTTCCTTGCTACAACCCTATAGAAGGGTGGGTAGATACCATTTTAGCATCTGTTGAAAGCCTTCAATTGGAACTGCCTAATACTGAGCTTTTTATTTACTTGGTGAATGATGGTTCAAGTAAAGGAATAACGCCTACTAATATCGAAGCATTAAGGTCGGGTATTTTAAATTTTAATTATATCACTTACACTCAAAATGGAGGTAAGGGATTCGCTTTGCGCAAAGGTATCCAAGCAAGTCAGCATGATTTATGCATCTTTACGGATGTTGATTTTCCTTATACTACGGATAGTTTTGTGCGGTTATATCAAACGTTGGTAGGAGGAAATTTAGAAGTTGTAGTCGGTCATCGTAGTGAGCGATATTATGATAAAGTGCCGAGTATGCGGGTGAAAATTTCTAAAGTATTCAAATTTTTTGTACGCAAGTTTTTTCGACTTCCAGTGAGTGATACGCAGTGTGGTTTAAAAGGGGTGCGTGCTAAGGGCAAGCAAATTTTCCTTCAAACGACAACCAATCGATATTTATTTGACTTAGAATTTATTCATTTTGTCGCGAAGCAAATGCCGGAGAAATTGAAGGCTGTAGATGTAACTCTAAAACCTAATATCGTATTTTCTACTATGAATTTTCGTGTTTTGATGGGGGAAGGTTGGAGTTTTTTGCTTATCTTTTTAAAGAATTTTTTCCGATAAAAGCCAATTAAAATATTAGGAAACCCATGACAAGGAAACGTTCTACCGTACGCTTATTGTTGCTCGTGCAAAGTGGGCTTATCCTTATTGCCTTTAATAAGTTTTTTGCTCATCCCTTAAACTATATGTTTAGAAATGAAGGGGATAGCTTGAAGAACTATTTCAATTTTTACAATTATATCAGTCCTCGTACGACTTCTTTTACGAAGTATGAGCAAATGAATTTCCCTTTCGGGGAATACCTGTTTTATACCGATAATACGCCTCTTCTAGCTTTTCCTTTTAAACTATTTTCGACCTATATTTTTGATCTGACGCCTTATAGTATAGCGCTCTTCAACCTCGCGTGTATTTTTTCGCTCTTGTTGAGTACTTATTATTTGTATAAAATTCTTTTCCGTTTATTGAATGAACGTTGGTTGATTTTTATTTTTAGCATTATGCTTGTTTGGGTAAATCCCCAAACGATGCGCTTTGAAGCGGGGCATTCGAATTTAGGTTTTTCTTGCATATTGCTCATCTGTATTTGGTTGATTATTCGGTTTTTTGATGAATATAAAACATCCTCTTATACGGCCTTCGTTAAAGGTTTTTCAATTTCGCTTTGCATTCTTTTTGCTTCCTTCGTCCATCTATACTATGCCGCTATTCTTTGTGTGTTTGTTAGTTTAGTTTTCCTTGCGTGGGGGCTTTCGAACTATAAAACACCTAGTAGTGTCTTCAAACGGGCAGTGAATGGAGTAGCCATTAGCCTAACGGGGCTTTTCTTCTTGGGATTGTTTATCAAAAGCATTGATCAATATTATGAATTTCGGAAAACCGTTCCAGAGGGATATGATTTTGGTGGGTGGAAATTGAAGTTTAGTTCTTTGTTTACCCCGAATCAAAACAACAGTTTATACATTCCGTTTACGAAAACGTATCTTGGTTTAGAATCTAGAGGATATTTAGGCTCTTTCAATATTTTTGGGATTTTGATGCTTTTCTTTATTACCCTATATTATTATCAGAAGAAAATGATAGGAAAATTTAAAAGCCTATTTTCTACTGAACGGAATGAATCGATGTGGGTACTTTATTTCCTTTTTGCTGGTTTTTTCTGTTTGATGATAGCTTTAGGAGAAAACCTCCATATTGCAGGAGGGCGGGTGATAACCAATTATTTGAATCCCTTCTATTATCTAGGGAGTATTAGCGAAAGTGTCCAGCAATTTCGTTGTTTAGGACGTTTTAATTGGTTCTTTTTCTGGTCATTTAGCTTTTTTATCTTGTATCTGGTGGATAGATATTGGCGCTATACCAACAATTATTACATCCATTTTGCTATAGTTCTTTTCATAGGGTTAGCGATTTCCGACACGGCTGATTTCATTAGATTTCAAAATAGTAAGCATTATACGAATGTTTTATCGATCAAGAAGAATATGCTGGATGCAGAAAACCTTGCTGGACAAATAGATGTATCTGATTATCAGGCTATTTTGCCAGTTCCATTTTTTCATGTAGGGTCAGAAAACTATGATTATACCATTGATCCTAATGAGAAATTCTTCACTTTTTGTGCTCAATTCTCTACTATCA
>JAHDHB010000460.1:0-3100 GCA_020631545.1 Saprospiraceae bacterium
TATTTGCTAGCAAATAATAAAAATTATACTTCATACATCTTACCTCTTATTTTGCAGAAGAATCTTTCCGGAGTGGCCTCAGCATTGAATCCTCCATACATGAAACTATTTATTGTTAATCTTTTTCTCGTCACCTGTACGTTCCAAGCTTTCTCTCAAGAGGTCGATCAAGACCTAACTATGGCTTACCAGTACATGAAAACGGCAAAAGAACTGCATGATAATGCGAAGTACGATGAAGCTAGCCTGAATTACAATAAAGCAGCTGAACTTTTTGAAGCTAAAGAACAATGGCAACAAAAACTTAAGTGTAAAAACATGGTGGCGGATGCTTTCTCTCGCTTGATGATGCTCGATACGGCTATGGTCTTGGCAAATTCAGCTTTGGAAGAAAGTATAGATAAACTAGGCGCTGGGAATATTGAAGAGGCTAGGGCTTACACTACGATAGGCATCATCTACAACCATAAAGGCGAAAGTGAAAACGCTTTATTAAATTACAAGAAATCCTTAGAAATTTCAGATGATATCCCCTCTAAAGACTTTGACAAATCTTACACGTATAACAAAATCGGACGGCTCTATTTTTTCGAAGAGGAATATGAATTGGCACTAGATTACCTCCTGAAAGGAGTGGATATCAAACTCCAAACTATGGACAAAATGCACCCTGATATGGCAGAGCATTATAACACCATAGCTGTTGTCTACGCCAATAAAGGAGAAGAAGCCCTTGCCTTAGAAAATTTTGAAAAAACTTTAGCGATTAGTAAGCGTGCCTACGGGCCCGATCATATAAAAGTAGCTAAGGCTTACAACAACTTAGGTAATGTCTACAATCTTAATCTTAACTTCGATATTGCCCTAGATTACTTGAACAAAGCACGAGAAATCAAGCTAAAAATATTCGGAGACGATCATCCAAGTATAGCCAATACCTACGCCAATATTGGACATGCCCTCACCTCTACTGGCGATTATGATAAAGCTACGGAGTACCTAAAGAAATCCACTACGATCTACAAAAAATTCTTTGGAGATAATCATCCCAATCTCTCCAAAATTTATATCAATATGGGGAAAAATTACTTAGCTTTTGATGACAAAAAGAAGGCGCTTATGTACTTTCAAAAAAGTATAGCCGCCAATACCAACTCGGCAGTAGATTCTAGTAATATCTATACGAATCCTTCCATTGAAATGAGTGTCCTCAACTATAGTGTTCTCCTAAAAGCCTTGAACCCTAAAGCAGCTAATGTCTTCAAGTTTTACAAGGAGAATGGGAGTTTAAAAGACTTGAATTTTGCTTATGATACTTACCTACTTTGTGATTCCTTGATTAACAAGATTAGGCAATCTCATTCCGATAGTGATAAAATTGCATTCAATGAAGTCGCACACCCCATCTATGAAGGTGCTATAACCACTTGTCTTGCAATGTATAACGAAACTTCTGACGACACCTACTTACATAAGGCATTTTACCTCTCAGAGCAAAGCAAAGCTACTGCACTTTTGGCCTCTATTACCGATGCTTCTGCCTTGCGTCTTACTAGTATCCCTGATTCCTTGATCAATCAGGAAAAACAATACAAAAAGGAAATGGCTAAGCAGCAACGTGACTTGATGCAAGCACAAATGAGAGAAGATACGGCCAATGTCGATCTCATTCGCTCACAATTAGCCGACACCAAACTAACTTATAATCAACTAATTAATACCTTAGAAAACAATTATCCTCGCTATTATCAGATGAAATATGATATCCCCATCGTGGATATTCCTGCCATCCAATCTTTACTCCCTCCCCAAACGTCCTTAATTCAGTATTTTTCGGGCGACTCTGCTATCTATGCCTTCAAAATTTCAAAAACTCATTTTGAAATGCTTACTTTAGCCCAAATAGATAGCTTAGAAAGACAAGTATCGGATCTAAGAGAAGGAATCTATGCCTATTTTGAACAAAAAGCACTAGGAGCCCCACTCACTAATTCTCTAGATTCTTTCAACATAATGTATCGAGAAAATGCTCAATCTTTATACAATATCCTTATTGCCCCACTAAAAAACGATAGTTTAGAACTTCCTGAAAGGCTCATTATCATTCCTGATGGCATTCTCAACTATATTCCTTTTGATGTATTGCTCGAAGAAAAACCGACTACCGATGGTAATTTTCGCTCCTATCCATTTTTGATGCGCAAGCACCAGATCAGTTATAACTACTCGGCCACTATGCTCAAGGAAATGATTGATCATCAAATTCCATCACAAGTAAAAAACAGTTTACTAGCTTTTGCGCCTAAATTTCCGCCTTGCCAGTTCGATGATATCGCCGATGATTCCACCGCTTTAGATGATTATGCCCTTGCTCTTAGGGATCTAAATATTTGCCAACAGATTAGCAACAAGGAAGAAGTTGAAGGCATTTTGCGTCATTTCTCTAATGGAAAATCTTTTATTTATAAAGACGCCATCAAGGCTAATTTTCTGGAATACGCACCACAACACAGCATTCTTCATATCTCTTCGCATTCGAAAACGGATGACCAGCATCCAGAATATAGCATCATTGCACTAAGCTCTGCCAACAAAAGCAATGTGGATTACATTACCCTTCCAGAAATTTATAACATTCCTATCAATGCTCAATTAGTAACCCTAAGTGCTTGTCAAACAGCTACCGGCAAATTACAAAAGGGGGAAGGTGTAATGAGTCTTGCTAGAGTTTTTACTTTCGCTGGAGCCAAAAGTCTAGTAACTACGCTTTGGAGTACACCTGATGTAGCGACCTCGGAAGTCATGCCGGATTTCTACAAATACCTCAAGGAAGGACTTACGAAAGATGCTGCTTTACGACGTGCAAAGTTGGACTACTTGGCTACTCATGATAACGAATTGTGCCACCCTTTCTTTTGGGCAGCCTCTATTCCCATTGGTGATATGCGCGAGATCCAAATCGCCAGTTGGTGGAAACGTTTGATGACGGACTTTCCTTCTAGTTTACTTTTTATACTCGTCCTGCTCATTCCGGGGCTTATTTGGTGGCGTAGAAGCCTACAATAGGCTACTGAATTAGGCGTTCGTTCTCTCCTTATTC
>JAHDHB010000460.1:3200-5867 GCA_020631545.1 Saprospiraceae bacterium
ATTCGATATTTTAAAAATTGCCTTCTAACTTCCACCTTCGAAACAATTCACGTATATTCCGCCTCCAAACGATTCGCAATTCGTAATTTCTAACTCGTAATTCCTAATTCAATCACCATGACCTCATCGAAGTACTTCACTGAAGAACATGAACTCTTCCGACAAAGCCTCCGAACCTTCTTACAGAAAGAAGTATGGCCTAACATCAGTGAATGGGAAGAAAAACGACAAATCCCTCGTGCTATTTGGAAAAAAATGGGCGATATGGGCTTCCTAGGAATCTCTTATCCTGAAAAATATGGCGGTTCCAATCTGGATTTTTTCTACGACGTCGTCTTTAATGAGGAAATTGCGAAAATGAATTCTGGCGGCTTCACCATTACCCAACAAGTCGTCCAATACATGTCTTGCCCCTACATTCTCAAGTACGGCAGCGAAAAACTTAAGCAGAAATACTTGCCCGGCATCATAGCTGGCGACCTTATCAGCTGTATAGGCATCACCGAACCTGATGCGGGTTCTGACGCTCAAAACATTCAGACTAAAGCTGTTAGAGATGGAGATGTCTATATTGTCAATGGAGCAAAAACCTTCATTACGAATGGCGTTTACGGTGATTTCATAGTCGCTGTGGTGAAGACACCTGATAAAAACGGTAAAAATGTCGTCAGTCTACTAGCTATCGACTTGGATTCCAAAGGTGTAAGTCGCAGAAAATTAAAAAAGCTAGGCTGGCACGCCTCTGATACCGCAGAGCTAAATTTTGACAATGTACGAGTCCCCGCCGAAAATCTTATCGGAGAGGAAGGCAAGGGATTTTCTTATTTAATGAATGGCTTACAACTTGAACGACTATGCTTTATACCCGGAAGTGTGGCTTCTATGGAATTTGCGATAGACCGCGCCCTACAATATATGTCCGAACGTAAAGCATTTGGGCGTTCCCTTAATCAATTTCAGGTCCTCCGCCACCGCATAGCACAATTAGCCTCCGAAGTAGAAGCGCTCAAGGCATTTTCCTACTACTGCTGCCAATTGTACGACCAAAACATTTATGATGTAAAGCTTTGCTCTATGGCAAAATTGGTATGTACCGAACTCCACGAAAGAGTGGCCACTCAATGCCTACAATTCTATGGCGGTTATGGTTATATGGAAGAATACCCACAAGCAAGAATGTACCGAGATGTACGCGTAGGAACTATAGGAGGAGGAAGTTCGGAAATCATGCGCGAAATCATTGCCAAAATGGTTATCGACGATGTTGCTTATACCAAGGCCAAAGGCAATGAGCGAACAACCTCTGTAGGTACGCCCGCCGCCATTTCTCCCTTCACAGAAGAACACGAACTCTTCCGCCAATCCGTCCGTGATTTCCTAGCCAAAGAAGTCAAGCCCCATATCGATCAATGGGAAAAAGAGGGCGAAGTTCCTAGAAGCATATACCACAAATGTGGAGAAATGGGCTTATTCGGCCTTGGTTTCGCTGAAAAATATGGGGGTTCTAATGCCGATATTTGGTATACCGTTGTTCTTCACGAAGAAATGGCTAGAGTCAACTCAGGAGGATTTGCTGCCGCAATGGGCGCCCACTTTTTCCTAGCCATGGTACACATCAATGGAGAAGGAAACGAAGCCCAAAAAGAAAAATACCTGCCCCCCGGAATCCAAGGAAAACTCATCGGCTGTATGGCCGTCACCGAACCTTTCGGCGGTTCTGATGTTAAAGCACTACGCACCACCGCTGTCCGAGAAGGAGACCATTACATCATTAATGGTTCGAAAACCTTTATTACGAATGGTGTACTTAGTGATTACATCGTTGCAGCAGTGAAAACAGACCCAACCAAGGGCGCTAGTGGCGTCAGCATGGTCATCATTGAGCGTGATCGCAAAGGCGTTTCCGCTACCAAACTTGATAAACTCGGTTGGAAAGCATCAGATACAGGAGAAATCGCTTTTGATGAGGTAAAAGTACCTCTCGAAAACTTACTAGGAGAAGAAAATCACGGCTTCTATTATATCATGGAACACTTTGTTTCTGAACGACTTTCGATGGCCACAGGCGCTATCGCTACCGCTGAATATGCGATTGAAGTAACACTACAATACATGAGCGAACGCAAAGCATTTGGTCGAACCATCAATAAATTTCAAGTCCTTCGCCACCGCATCGCCCAAATGTCAGCCGAGATTGAGATGAACAAACAGTTTATCTACAGCCTCTACGAGAAATATGCCGCAGGAGAATATCTTGTCAAAGAGGCTTCTATGGCTAAGCTACTAGGTACCAAACTTTGCGACAAAGTCACCTTCGAATGCTTGCAAATGTACGGCGGCTACGGCTACATGGAAGATTATCCCATGGCCAGAATGTGGAGAGATTCAAGACTCGGCCAAATCGGAGGAGGAACCTCAGAAATCCTTTGCGAAATCATCTCTAAAATGATGATCGAAATGAAAGGCTATAATACGGTTCGAAAGACATCATGACAAAAGACATAGGACAAAAGACTATCTTCGATAGCTATCCGACTATGAATTTTCGACGCTGCGCTTGAAAAGTACAAACGAGTGTTCGACTGCTACTACTAGAAAAGTAGCTGGCTATTGAATCGCGGTGCGTGTGGGGAGGTGGCATGACGGGAGTGCTCTCGCGCTGCGTTT
>JAHDHB010000011.1:0-4324 GCA_020631545.1 Saprospiraceae bacterium
CGATTAAGAGTAATTTAAATTAATATTTTTCTGTTTCAATTCCGAAAAGGTGCGATTAAGAGTCGTTTTCTAGGATTTCCATTGTATTGAAAAATAACGTTTCAATTCCGAAAAGGTGCGATTAAGAGAACGTCAAAACAGGACTTTGCGCCGTGCTTATGTATGTTTCAATTCCGAAAAGGTGCGATTAAGAGTTTATAAAAAATGGCACCATGTTGTGCAAAGGAGCGTTTCAATTCCGAAAAGGTGCGATTAAGAGTTATAAAACCCGTACAAATCAACACCATCGAAGGCGTTTCAATTCCGAAAAGGTGCGATTAAGAGCAGTTATTGGCGTGGTAGTTTCAAAATATTTTGGTGTGTTTCAATTCCGAAAAGGTGCGATTAAGAGAGTTCAAATTTTGGCTTGCCTCAAATACGTGAAAGAGTTTCAATTCCGAAAAGGTGCGATTAAGAGATGTTGTCAGTAGCGTTTTATTAGAGCCTGAAAATTTGTTTCAATTCCGAAAAGGTGCGATTAAGAGCAAGCCCTGACATTCTAGATGATGTATGTAAAAAAGTTTCAATTCCGAAAAGGTGCGATTAAGAGTATTGATAATGTTCCATTGATCGGCGGATAATCAAGTTTCAATTCCGAAAAGGTGCGATTAAGAGCAGAAATAGAAGCGTTAACCCTGTCCAAATCGCTTGTTTCAATTCCGAAAAGGTGCGATTAAGAGAACACCATAGCGGTATATCTTCTTGACGTTACTCTTGTTTCAATTCCGAAAAGGTGCGATTAAGAGCTTTATCTAATTCTTGCACTGAATTGAAAGTAATTGGTTTCAATTCCGAAAAGGTGCGATTAAGAGCTTCTTACAAGGTGTAAGATAGTAAACGCCTTGAGGGTTTCAATTCCGAAAAGGTGCGATTAAGAGGGTTGCATCTGCTTACGCTGTAACTTTATACGAAAAGGTTTCAATTCCGAAAAGGTGCGATTAAGAGAGCAAGGTAGTATATTGCGGTAAACGTTTCATTATGGTTTCAATTCCGAAAAGGTGCGATTAAGAGACAGATTTTTCACGGATACGACATGCGCCAGGAGGATGTTTCAATTCCGAAAAGGTGCGATTAAGAGTTGGTTCCATGGTTATTTTGTTTGAATGTCTGCGTAAGTTTCAATTCCGAAAAGGTGCGATTAAGAGCTCTCAATCCTGCAACGCCTAACCAGTTTACGATCAAGTTTCAATTCCGAAAAGGTGCGATTAAGAGTGGAGTTGCTTACGTAAAGTCCAGGGAAGCTGAGTTTCAATTCCGAAAAGGTGCGATTAAGAGTGAAGTACATCTTTGTTTTTATATCGATTACAGTGATGTTTCAATTCCGAAAAGGTGCGATTAAGAGAAACCAAGTTCTAGCACTTCGTCGCTTGGTTGAAGGTTTCAATTCCGAAAAGGTGCGATTAAGAGAAATCTGTTATTTTTTTAACGGATTTACGATTATATGTTTCAATTCCGAAAAGGTGCGATTAAGAGTATGCGGATTGGAGTGGTCAAAGGTATTAGTAGAAAGTTTCAATTCCGAAAAGGTGCGATTAAGAGACCACTCAAAGATAATATCTATTCCCCTCTTTTCCAAGCTGCCATAAAAAATAGTATAGGGGAAAAAGGGGGGTTCTAAGCGGCGGCCTCCAGTAAGGTAATTTGCCCCTTAGAACGACGACTATGCTAAAGTATTCATTATCTATTAATTATCCAGTGATGTCAAAGAACGTTTTCAGTGTCTAGGTCTCATTTCTTCTTCATCGACAACTTCATACTCACAAAAACTGACCAATATTTGAGCGTTCTTTTCCGACCACCTGTTTTTCTAACCAAGCAGCATTTCGATTTTTGAAAAGGATGAAACTATCCTCTTGTTCCACCATAATCTCCTTTGCTTCATGAATCAATTCTTGGAGTTTTACCTCTGTGATTTCTCCTTCAAACACAGAATTCTGAATCCAATGCAAGTAGCGTCTACAAAGCTTTAACATCTTCACACATCGCTTATCTCCAACGTCATATACAGCTATAACATACATTTACCACCAAATTTTAAACGGTTCATAATCTTCCTCCATCTTCATCAAATACTTCGATATCTTATAACACTCCAAGCGTACCAAATGGCGGTAACTCACCTTTCTATCCAGTCGTCGGTGATGGATCGTTTGCAATAAGCGTTCTTCCCAAATTTGAGCGAAAACCTTCCGTCCTGTCTCGGACAAAAAGCAAGCATGTTCAATATAATCAAAATGCTCATGCCGCAATTCTCGACGATTGCACAAGCGAAAAATTAACCGATCTACCAATATCGGTTTAAAGATCTCCGATACATCTAACGACAAGCTATAGCGACGTGTGCCAGGTTCGTGCAAATAGCTAATCGTTGGATTCAATTGCGAGTTATAAATCGCATCCAAACAAAGTGTATAACACATTGAATTGCCAAAACTAACCAAAGCATTCAACTCATTTTTGGGCGGTCTTTTTCGTCTACCATTCCAAGCAAATCCCGGTGTAATTTCTCCAAAAGAAGAATAATAAACCTGCCGACAATTGCCCTCCACGCCCATCAATTCTGGAATCGAAGAAGTCTCAACGATCCGCTTGCGCAAAACCTCCATTTTTGAAATTTGCTCCTGCAAGTCACGGCCACGATTCAAGTAGTAGCGCATGTTTTTCAACATATTAAACGTAGCGCCATCCACAAAAGCACGAGCCATTTTCATCCGCTGCTTCTTCAAGCGATAAGCCTCCGATTGAGCAATCAATAATTGGCCCGCCAACAAATATTCCTTAGGGCTAAAGGACCCCGTATAATGATGGTAATAATCGAAAAAATGAACAGGAATATGCTGTCTTCCTAGAAAATTATACAAAGCACTATTCGCATCCACACTACCAAAAATATACAAAGCACTCACTGCATTTATTGGCAAATACCGAGGTTCCTCTTCTCCCTCACGATAAAAATACAAGGTATGATCCTTACGGCTCAATCGCCCAGGATTAAATAAATAATAAGCTTTTTTCATTACGGTTTTATTGGGGGATACAAGGAGAAGGAAAGCAAAAAACTACCTCCTCCATAAATATTAAACAAAACAAAAATCAAAAAACGCGCAATTCTTACATATAGATTTCTCACGTAACTTAGGACAAATAGGTTGAGACACAATCTCTTCGATCTTCTTCTCCCAACCCTCAATCATTTCTCGGTCGCCCTCTTCTAGAACCACCTTCGTCGTCCGTCGTTGTTTCGGATACTCCAAAATACCATGAACATCCGCAATACCACGCAATTCCAAAGCATAGATATAATACTTCACCTGAGCAATATGAACATGCTCCATCTTAGGACTTTTCTTCACCTCTCGCACCCGCTTTGCCAAAGCATCAAAATGATCAATTCGAATACCTTCCAAAGCCAACTCCCGCCAACGCTGCGCTCGGCGGCGGTAAGTCCGTTCTCCAATTAATTTTCCTATCGAAACAGCTTCACTCGTATGTTCCATCTTCAAACCATGATAATGAAGCCATAATTTTCGATGACACAAATGTAAATAGGCGACAAAAGTGCCGCCTATTGATCTTATATTTTTAGTCATATTTTCGAACAAAAATAGTCACGTAGTCAGGCAGTTATCATTTGATTCTCGTAATCAAAATCCATTAATAATTTCGTCAATTGTGCCCTAGCTTTATCCATGGCTTCCGCACTTTCCGATTTTGTTAAAATATACCCAGCAGCAGGTAGAGTTACATAAGTATCCACACCACTCAAAGATTCTTGGATGACTGGCGTCGCCTTATTTTCTTCCGTCAGTTTAGCTCGAATACTACTAGCGACCTTATTTGCATTGTGACTGATCGCTACCGCAAGGGTTTCCATCAAACTGAATGTACGAGATTGATTAGAGGTGATTTTCCAATCTAATAAAGCATTGACTACAGCAGGAATCCAAGTATCTCGGATACTTTTCGGAGCAACTAAACATGGTCCAAATGCATTTTCAGAAACAATCCAACCTTGTTCCCGAAGTTGATTTTCTACGTCTTCCGAAAGTTCTGGTTATAAGGGATTTATCGTGACACAAAATAAACGCCGTAAATCAACTGCTATATCCATTACAAAAAGCCCAGTTGCTCTAGCATTATTCGGTATCCACTTACGACTCAAACTTCTATCTTTTCCCTTCAATAGGGCACTTATCGCCTCCGTATCCAAAGGATTTCCGTTCTCATCGCGAACAATAATATGATTATTCGAACGCTCACTACGATCAAAAGAAACATATTCTGT
>JAHDHB010000011.1:4346-6260 GCA_020631545.1 Saprospiraceae bacterium
GCATTGATGAAATGGAAAGCGGACTACGTCTTTTTAGCGTTCTAGAAGCACCTCCTTTTGCTGCTTTCATCCACCCACCGAATAATTGATCAGCAAAAGTTGGATTACAAGTAGCAAATACCTCCCCTTCTTTGAGGTCGCCCTTCTTAGTAACATCAAAAATAAAGGTAGTCGGAGAACCTTGGGTCTTCAATTCATTATTCAACGCATCAATAATAGAACGTTTTACCTGTTGCCCACTAGAATAAGGGACTTTACGTCCAAACTGAGGATCGTAATACGTTTTTTGACCATCTTCTACACAAAATACGGTATGCTCCGCGCGTTTTAAAGTTCTTAAATAAATCGTATTCATAAGTGATAATAATTTTAAGGATAAAAAAACAGAAATAACATCAAATACCGCCTCACTCCGCTACCTGTCGTTCCTGATAAGCATAATCAAATTTCAATAACAACCACAAGTAAGAAAAATCCTCTCGATTCATCAAGAAAACTCTATCACGTAGCTCTTTGATTTTTTCAATAATGTCATTTCCAACATCATCATCCTGAACGATTTGAATTAAACTCTCTAGGAAGTCAGATTTACTCCGTTTTCCAAATAGTTTTTCCTCAATGAGATTTACCCGATCCCTTTTTCGAGCACCTTTTCGGTATTCCACCAAAGCAAGCGCCACCTCCTTGGTATAATCCAAGAGTTCTTCCTTATTCTTTGAAATCATAGCAATTAACCACGTTTTATAAGTTTGAAATGTAATGATATTTCCTCTGTCCTTTTCCAACAATTTTCCCCTCCTCAATTCATAATCCTCATCGCTTTCTGTACCTCGCCGCTTGAGATTGGGCTTTGTTAACTTAAACTGTTTGTCTGCCTTGAAGTACTTAGCTAAATCCCTAGGTTCCAAAGCTTGTAAACCAATATTTCCTAACTCACAAGCACGTTTAATGTGTTTTCCAAATAAAGCCTCAAAATCAGCCGCATTCGTTTGGTAATTTTCTGCCCCAAACAGCTTTTGGTAAATTTGAATTAATTTACGACCACTCTTAAATTGAAAAGGAATAAAGCCGACTGTCTTATTCGTTTGACCAACAGCAAAAACATAAGCAGTTTGACTAGTATTAGGATATTGAGTAGAAAGACTAAAAAATAACGCACTCCAATTCACGGTATTAATCTCAATACTATTCTTGGCGTCATTTTTAGCTATTGCTTTAATCGTGACAAAATGATTAAAATCAAAATCTTCACGATATCGCTTCCCGAATTTAAAAGCTAACCACTGTCCATTCCACGTAATGATTTTGTTTCCTGGCAATTTTTCCAAAGCAGGATCTTCTAGAAATTTTCGATATACCTGCCATCCTTCAAAAGTAGCATAAGTAATTGCAGGATCATCAAATAAGAGTGCATAGCCACCAGCTACACCAAGGCTCAAAGCAACGCCAATCCAAGAGCAGTAAACATCTTCGCTATCAGTTACTAAGGTCAGATCGCTGACCAGTCCAGAAGTCGTGGCAAAGTCCTTAACTTCCGAAGCAGGATACCCGATAGCTATACTCGCATCCTTTTCTCCTTCTTCAATTTTTTGATGAAAACTATCCAATTTTACTTGCCTATCACTAGGCGTCAGTGTATGCACCTTTTGGCCACTTTTCATTTGTACAAAAGGAGAGTTTTGAGCCCAAAATAGATATTTCGAATGCCCAAAAAACAAGGGATGTAATACCTTATCAAAGAACTCCCGAGCTGAATAATCCTTATCATTCCGTCGGTTATATTCCTTCAAAAAAGTTTTCCCTACCGTTGTTGTATACATAGTTAAGTTAATTTCAATTCGTTAAATAAGCCAGACCTGCGATTTTTGAAAAAAATGGGAGGTCTTTGAGCCCAAGTAAGATGTAAACAAAAAA
>JAHDHB010000011.1:6270-33488 GCA_020631545.1 Saprospiraceae bacterium
CCCTTAGTTGAATAAAACCTCACAGGTCTTCAAGACCTTCTCAGGTTTTACAGCACCTGAGCCTTCACACTATTCTTATGCTCCTTAATCGCTTCCATCGAAAGTCCTAGCTCCACATCATAGGCCATATCAGGCACGATATAAGGACAACTGCCCGACTCAAGCCTTGGCAAATGCTGAACCTGATAATATCGAACACTCATCTCCATGCCCATCCGTTTTTTATAAGGAGAACGGTCATATAAGGCTGCATCACTGTGAACAATACACGAAACACTATCAATTTCCAAGACTTCCATCAACCAGGCAGAACCATTCGTCAAAGGACAAATCGACCATTTACCTGATTCTTTATAAACAGAATGCTCTTCAATTTTTAAAAAATCAATCTCCGTAAAAACTTGATCTATTTTGTCTTGTAATTCTCGTTCATGAAGCACATCATCATCAGGTAAAACCGCAAAACTCCTATTCAAAATCTCTAAATCATAAGGCAATGCCGCCTTTTCATCTTCTGGAGGAGCTAGGACATAAACTGGTTTTGTCTTACCTATTGTAGCCTCATTTCGTTTCCGATTTACACGCCCAAAACGTTGAATCAAAGCATCCAAGGGCGCACATTCCGTGATCATCAAATCAAAACTAATATCCAAACTTACTTCCACCACCTGAGTAGAGACAACAATACAAGTATCCTTAGCCGTATTAAAGCGCTCAATAGATTCCCCGTTTTTATCCAAACCAATCAAAGCTTGTTCTTTTTCTTTCCGATCTTTTCGTTTGAATCGACTGTGCAACAGTAAAATATCTACCTCCGGATAAGCCGCTTGCATCGTACGATAAACTGCTTGTGCATTGGCAATTCGGTTACAAACAATCAATATTTTCTGTCCTTGATGTACGGCATTTTTCACAACCTCTTCCGTTTCCTCCCAGCCACTAATTTTATGAACGACATGCCGATCATAAGCATCCAATTCACTAGTAGAAAGTTTGGTTTCCAGGACATTAGCTGCACCTAACGTTTCCTTGATTTTGTTATACAAAAGACTAGGCATCGTTGCCGTTCCAATATGCAACCGACATCCAATGGCCTTCAAAACCGATACAATCTTCAAAACAATGGCTTGGGAAATGCCTGAATAGGTATGTACTTCATCCAAAATCACATCAGCACCTTTCAAGTCTAAAATCATAGCCTCAAAACCCTTGCTCCCAAAAGCAACTCCAGCCAATTGATAAGGCGTCAACACTTTAATCGAAGCACCAATATGCTTTTGTAAAATAATATCTTCCCGATCTCCATCTTCTTTCTCCACTAAAGAAGAAGCCGCGTGCAATAGCTTGATATTCAAGTTAGGATTGTGTATTTGTAAATCATGTTCTAGACGGTGATACATCGCATTTATCGAAGCCTGAAAAGGCAAGGTATAAAACACACGCCCACGACAACGCCGAAACAAGTAGTCCGTTTTTCCTGCCCCAGTAGAAGCCACAACCATAGAATGGGGTTTCTCAGAAGCTGTCGTATAGTAAGACAAGGGATAAAGAGGATGTTGACGGTTGAAAAACAACAAATTGGGCTTCTCAAATAGATTGCGAAGCTTCTCCTCTGTTTTGTGAATCATCGCAGAAGCAAAATGGTCGGCTCCCATCATCAAACCTCGCCATTCAGAGTAGCCCCGTTCTTTGTATTTTTTTTCACAAAATTCAAGTACTTGCTCAAAGGCATCCTCCGCTTCATCCCTAGAAATTGGCCTGACTTCCACCCCAAATGCAGCCAAAATATCCAAGGCAATAGGACTCCATTCCTCCCAATCACCTAAATGATAAGCCAAGGTATTCGGCTCATTTTCATCCAAATCTAAAATCCCCCGCCCTTTTCTATCATTTATCATAGATTTGTGGTGGGCAATCACCATCTCAATAATTGTATCCTGCCATTCCTTCTTCACCAAAGGAAGAAAAAACAACGAAGCTATCTCGTGCCGATAAGGAGAACTAGGCCGTATACCGTCCAATTGCGCCTGAAAAACAGGATGTGTCTTTCCTATATCATGAAAAATAGCTCCCAAACGCGCCATCTCCACGTCGTGCCCTGTATACGCCGCTACACGCATCGTAGCCAACATTACATGTGACAAATGATCGTACAAAGTTGTCCAATCGGGTTTCCCCTTAGCCTTTATTTCAGGATGATATAAACTCATATTTTTTCATTTCATCAAACAAGTAAAACGGTCTAATGTATGGTTACATTTTTAATGTGATTTAGAAGGTCTTCACAGGAGTACCCAATACTTTCAGCCAACCATACATCGCCTTACGTTCATCAAAACGATTATAGCCCACTAAAAACGATTCTTCCTTTTTCTCAAAGATCAATTCATAGCCCGCAAAACGATCCTCTTCCGTATCAAATTCTTCCTTCATTACGCGCATGATTTCCCTAGGAAAAACCATATCCTCATTCCTACACAAGCAAAGATGTTGTGCCGCTGCACATTCTGCATCTTCTTGATTTGCAAAAGCTAAATGCAAGGTTGGATACAGCAACACACTACGCATTAAAACTGCTCTAGGTCTTCGCCAAGATTTCTTCAAATAATTCCAACCCCTAGGTTGTATTTGCTCTTGCTGTGCCGACATCTGACTGTAAGACAAGCGGTGGCGCAATATTTTATAATGGCCAAAAGGTTCATTTAACAACTCTGGAAATAGCTTTCTTTCCATCCCAGCAATAATAGACGGCGTTAAAAATTGTTGACTAAACGTCTCCCCATCCCTCACTGCTGTCCAAGGCTTTATAAAACCAAAGGGGCCAGTATATTTTACGACATAATATTCCATAAAAAATTCATTATCAAATTATAAAATCCTCAAGCTGCAAAGCAAGAATCAAGTAAAAACGACGTTTTTCTCATGTATTCTTAAAAAGTCATAAGACCTCCATATATATCCTTTACATTTAATTTTTATATGTTCCTTACATGCCTTAGGTGTCTTATATGTTTCAAAATCCGCCAAAACTTCAACCTCACTTCAACGCCCCAAACCCAATCCCCGTACTATTTCCAATCCCCACTTCCCAAGCAAAAGCCACTGCGCGCGGATCCCCTTCCACGATGACAGGACACAGCGTCCCCTTGATATCGATGCCGCCATAGCGTGTTTTTTTGCTTTTCGGATTTCGGTATTCCGGATCGAAGTAGACTTTCACATCCGTGGGGATGCCGTTTTTGGCCAATTTCTGTTGAAGCGTTTCCGTCATAAAATCATTCGCTTCTGCATCTTTGGGGAAATAGAATTGATGATGCTTCCCATTCACCCGCTTGCGCTTGATCAAGATAGGACTTTGAGCCAGAAAGCGTTGTCGAGATCCAAATTGTGGTGTACGTTGTATCGTCACCTCATCCACCTCCATTCCCCATCGGATATGGTGGCCTTTAAACAAACCATCCATCAATGAAGCCAGTAAATCCGGTGATGGGGCGCTGATGAAAAAAGTACTGCCGTTGGGAAAATCGAGTCCCTTGCCTCGGAGCTGCCCGCCGCTTAGCCACGACAAAGAGTACAAGGAAATGTCGTCATGCAGTTCGTTTTGCCCCAACCATTTATGAAAAGCCCCGACCAGGCTTTCTTGATAATTAAAAGGAACTAATTCCCTGTTGGGTGTTAAATGAAGATAAATTCTCATGTTATTGCGATTAAGTGATTATTGTATAGCCTTGCGAAATCTTTACCTCCCCTAGGGGAGTTTTCACCCTACCCCCTGAGCCTGTTTCAATTTTTCTAAAAAACGCTCCGTATCCTTCAGGATGTATTCCTTGAGTGAATCAGGGTAAAGTATCTCCACATGATCCCAATTGGCCATGATAAAATTGCGAAGCCCAAGGAATTCTTTGTTTACCTTGCAGCTAAAATAGAAGCTGCAATCATCAGAACCAGTGTCAATACTCGCTTTAGCTAGAGGATGAGTTTCTATTAATAAGTTACGAGCATAAACGTCTAATTTTAAATCCACCTGTTCTTGAACATTATTGGCAATCCCAAAAATATCGGTAGGTTTTACATTGTGAGAGCTCGTAAAAGCCCAAGGCATATCGAGAATTTCCACTCGTTTAATTCTAGAGAGTCTAAAATGCCTGTTATCCCTCTTTTCTACATCATAGCCTTGCACCATATCAATCTCAGGGTCAATGTGAAAGACCTCTACCAAACGATCTCCAATAGAATTGCTATTGCTAGAATAATTCTTTAACATCACTTGAAGCTTTTGCTTTTTTGCCGCTTCTAAGTTGTCAATTCTTTCTAAAGCAGGTCGTCTTAATGCTCTCAAACCCAAGCGCTGGAAATCATAAAGGCTTTCCAGTTTTTTTGTTAGGTATCTTGCATCACCAGCTTTCATATGTTTTTCGATTAAACGTGCCAACTCAAATTGTTCAACATCTGTTAGAGGTTGTAAATGCTTGAGTTCTTTGAAGTTTTCCCTTGGAACAATAGCATACTGATGGTATTTATTGGATTCGATTTTTATATCTGCTGCTATTATAGCCTTAAAGGCCCCTGTAATGGCATCTTTTTCGAAACCTAAATATTTGGCTAATTCCTTTTTCGTATATCTAAATGGTCGGCCTAACAACAACAGTAACACACGAATAACTTTTTCACTAGGAGTCATAGTCTATCTTTTTATGGGAGTCCACACTAAAACCCGAAATACCCCATAAGCAGGATAAAAGGTTCGAAAAAGCTCACTAGTCCAAGCCCAAAATAGCTTTTGCTCTTAGCAAGCTTTGCTGGATTTTAGTGTACACTCTTGTATTAAATAATCGTTGTTTGGGTAATTTCAAGAATAGATTGCCTTTTATTCAGTTTAAAAAGACTTGTTTTGAAAAATATATTTAGTTTCAAGTATCATAATTTATACAAACATACAAAACAAAAGCAAACATACAGGAATATCCATTTATTTTTTAGTACAATTTTTTAAAAAATCCCGTTTAAATAATTCTTTATTTGTAAATAATAACCTAAATTACAGTCTCTTAATGTTTTAGTAAATCCCGTAATACTGAGTTCTAGATAAATGAAATCCATAAAAGTTATCAAGCGGTTGAAAATGATTAAGTCTAAGGAAATGAGGTATTTATCGAATTTCGTTCATGCGGATTTTTTTAATCAAGATCCTGCTGTCCGTAGGCTTTTTGATTATTTAAGGAAATTCCATCCTACTTTTACAAGTAGAAATTTATCGGATACTACTGCACATGATGCCGCTTTTCCTGACAAAGCGTTCGATAAAAAACGCCTTGATGGTAAGTGCTCCGATCTTTGTAAATTGCTCGATAAATACATGATCCAAGTCGTTTTGGACAAGGATAAGTTCAAGCAGCAAAAGCTATTAGCGGAAGCTTTTTCTCAGCGCAATAAAAATGAGCTGTATTTTACTCAACTGCATAAAAATCAAAAACTAAATGCCCAGTCTCCTAGCGTTCACGAACATCAGATCCCAAGGAAAATGCACTTATCTTATCAAGAATACTTTCATCCTTCTTATGATAGAATGACGGAAGAAAGGGCTTTGTTATTTGATCGAATGGTCGAAGAGACGGAAGTCACGTACCATTTGTTACGCCTGCGCTTGGCCATTGAATATAAAAATAGGGAAGCGTTACTCTCCAAAACTAGGAAACATAATTTCTCCGATTTAAAAAAACTTGAAATTCAAGAGCATCATCCCATTGTTTTCAAGTTGTATCTTCAGGTTTACCATTTACTCGAAGAGTTTTCCCCTAAGCCCTTTTTGAAGTTAAAAGCCGATTTTTTCAAGCATGAAAATCGACTAGCGAAGGATGTCGCTAATACTATCGCCGGAAATATCATGAATTTCCATACACGACATATGAATTCAGCTACCGAACTAACGGAAAAAAAGGCGCTTGATTTTGCCAAAAAAATCATAAAAACCAAGCATTTAGAAGAAAACGGAGTTTTCCCCACTTCTTATTTTACAAACATCGTCATCCTGGCTTCCAATCTTGGCGAAACTACATGGATGACTGATTTTTTAGCCTTTGGGGAAGAACATCTTGAAGAAAAAAACAAGGAGGATGCACTAGCTATCGGACAAATCTATTTGTATTTTGCAGAAGAAAAGTACGAGCAAATACTTGATTTTCAAAAGTATATTTTCCCAAAAGAAGTCAGAGTTAAACTGCAATTTCAAGTACTCTTTATACGCACCGTCTATGAATTAAAAAAAGAATCCAATGCTTACAATTTAGACGACTACCTCAATGCTTTTAAACAAACCATACGAAGGAATAGAAAACTTGACCAAACGATCCTTACAAGAAATCTAAATTTCAGTCGCTTTGTCAAAAAACTAGCTAAAGCTAAAACTAGGAAAAAACGCGCCTCCTTGATTCCTGAAATCGAAAACACAATACCCCTAGTAGCAAAGACTTGGCTACTAGCAAAAGCCAAAGAATAATGCTCGTGTTAAGCCTCAAGTCCCGTTTAACGCTTCCTAATTTTGGCCTTTTTCTACTCAAAAACCCAGCGCCGAAGCGCTGGGCCACCCGAGCTTCCTACCCAGAAGGCAGAAAACCAACTACTACAAGTTTTATGACTTCAGTTCTTCCATTTTTCCCTTTGCCAAATCAAAAGCCGTCTTTAGGGTGTCAAAGTCTTTTAGAAATATGGAGTTCCCCTTGCCGTACTTTCCAAGGACCATATACCAACTTAGTTTACCTTTACTAACGTAGTACCCCACTTTAACACCATCAATGGTAACAAACTTATTCTCAAGGTAATCGCAATGGGTATTGATGTCCTCCTTGGATTGAAGTGCTAACTTTTGTAACGCTTTCTGTAGTTCTATCAGATCTTCATAAGCTATCGAAGCCGTTTTGGTCGAGTATTCCCCCTTGTTGGATACTTGATAAAACAAACTAACCTCTCCTCCAGAATATATTTTCCGGATTTTGGTATCAGCAATGCCGTATGATAGCTTCATTCCCTCTAGTTTGTAATCTTCAAATTTGACGATAACACCGGTTCTTGATAGAAATCTATCCATTTTAGTATCAGCCTCTTTCGCTTCTTGGCCAAAGAGTATGGAAATTGATAAAATGAAAATTAGCGTCAATAAAATTGTCTTTTTCATAATGATTTTAGTTTAAATAATGAAGTGATAAAATTAAATGTAAATGGCACCTATAAATTGATGTCGAAGTTCGCGACCTCCCCACCTTGTTCTACGACAAGCTTGTACTTGCCCGAAGGGAAACTAGCTAAGGATAAATGGATTACATTCGGCGCACTATAGGTTTCTTCTAGTAAATTAGCAGTTCCATCTTCGGAATAAAGCGTTAAAGTCACTTCGCCTTCTTGATAAAAGATGACCTTGATTTCCCCTGTTTTTCCTTGATAAATGTCCGCTATGGTTCCACCTAGTAAATTACTTGTAATTGAAGGTGTTATACCAAGTGATAAGGCCTTAGAATGATGGACTCCTCCTAGGAACAAAAAAATGGTGGTAAAGGCAATACCAGAAATTAGCTTGAATGTTAAGACTTGCTTTCTCATTTGAAACGGTTTATGAATTATAAATAATGCTTTACTTTTCCCGTCCTTGGGTAAAGTTGATGTTTCAAAGGTATTGGGGTACATATGGGAGAAATCCCCTCACCCCTTAAAAAAGAATACAAGTGTTGAGATGTGTTTTTGTATAAATAGCTGTTTTAAAGGTGTTTATGGCTTTTAAAAGAATTGAAAAAGAAATTTGACTGTTTCGTCCTTGGTTACAGTTGATGAAGGTCTTATAGATAGGTGTCTTGTTCCAAAAAAAACTTAGCGGGATTTACTTATTGGGCGTAATTTTTCATCACCAAAAAAATAATTTAGTAACAGGCAAAAAAAAGTTCAAAAACTGGAACTTTCAAGAACAAATAATTGTATTAAGCTTGAATAGTTATTAAAGACAACAAAAACGTGCATTTATTGCTCGCAGAAATCAACAACCAATGATAATGGATTAAGTGAAGTACAAGCAGGAAAAGTTCGAGTTACCGTATCGGAAGAAGAGATGATGCCTTCGTTCCCTATAGTGGATGTTCTGAGAAATTTTAAGATAGTGCCCTATTCTAGCGATTATTGAATTTATCTACAGAGGAAGGTGAAAGAAGAATTTTATAGCCTTTAGTAAGGCTCAGAAGAGCTAAAATCGTAGTAATGCTGAATGCCTGATTTTCGACGGTTATCCTACCGTTTAGCAAAAGGAAAATGGAAGCATTGCTTATCTTCCAAATCGGACAAAAGCGGCCTTGTATTTCACAGAATTTTTAAATATCCTACGAATAAATTTGATTTTATTTAAATCAATAGACTTGTTTTAATTAGGCATGGTGATAAATGCTAATCCAAACAAATTGCGTACTTATAGGCTGCGTCTTTCTATAAATTCAAAGACTGAAGGAACCGATTGGCGATATTAGACCGTTTATACAGTCTAAACAAGGTCTCTTACTAAACACTTTAGTATGGTTTTACCCTAATTTACCCATGAAGTTGATGAATCTTAAAATTTTTAAAAAAATCTTAAAAACTTCTTAAAGTATTTGTTTTACTGTTTTTTTTTCTTAATTTTGTGGCATCACAACGACAGTTTATAAAAAACCTTATTCTTTAATCCCAAGGCAAAACATGTAAGGGGAATCCTTTCGGGTTTCATACCATATTGTGTATTACTGCCTATTATTTTTTAATTACAACCAGCATAGTGTTCTAAATTTACCAAAGAATCTATTGCTTCTACTTAGTTATAATTATAAAGTACTAAGCTTAGTCTTAGGCGCCAAGCAAAGCTGTTTGCTTTATGTTATATCTATGCCTATAATCATCGGTAGGTATGCCTCCAACTACCTAAAACAATGGAAGGATAATATCAAAATTCCATGAACATCATGAAATATCTGCCATTTGCATTTATTATTGCATTCTCACTAGTTTTTACTTCTTGCGAAAAAGAAGAAATCCAAAATGCTACTCAAACAACTACAAATGCTCCAACTACAGAGTACCAGTTGACAGACGTAGCCATTCGAAGCCTTAACTCTTCTATCTATGTGAAGGAGTTTCGTTTGCTTGATACTGAAGATTTGAAATTACCTGTTTACTTGACTGTTAAAGGTGTAGAATATTCAGACAATGGCCGTATTACCGACCTAGTTGCGAATGATAAAGTTTATACTTCTATCGAAACATTTGAGCATAACGCTGAAGTACCTTACGTTGATTAATTCAACTCGTACTTGTCGACCATCATACTTTATGTTCTGAACGTAGTCAATAGATAGACTACCAACGATTTTACTACTTGAAATGTATAGCGGGAACATTGATCCCCAGTTAGATATAAGCCTTTTCTTTGACAAGGATTTTGACGGAAATTACAGAAAAGCTCGCCAATACAGCATAACTTTTGCAAGCATTAGTTACTTGAGCGTAAAAACACCTTATTGTTGCCATTTTTCCAAATTTTTATTGGTTTTGAATGGCGAAACCATTTTTACAACATATTGCTAGCTTATTTCTGCCGTTAAAATTCCTTGTCTTGGCTACTTTTAAATGGCGTTTCCTATTTCTTTAATTAGTACTACACGACAGCGGTTTTTGCCGCCTTAGGAAAAAGGAAATACCCAACTTGCTAAACCAAACGAAGCTTTGCTTCAAAAACTTTCTACCATGAAAAATTCTTTGCTAATCATTTTGGCTGCTTTCGCGCTTGTTTTTACTGCTTGTCAAAAAGAAGAAATCGTTAGTAATGAACTAACAACTATAGTAGCGGAAGGTGCTAATTTTCAAGAAGAAATGCCTAACTATGATGTTCAAATTCGTAGCTTGAACCAAACGAAATATGTTAAGGAAATTTCCTTTTTGAAATTATCTGGAGTTGGTGAAAATTCTCCAGAAATTAACTTTGAAGAAAGTACTTTTATAGATAATGGTCGCCATCACGATTTAGTGGCCAATGATGGTATTTATACCTCTACCAGAACTTTCGTCCATAACGCGCAAGTCCCTTATCGTGATTAATTACGTGTAAATTTTACGCCGTCTAAACTGATAATGAATTTGAAGCCTAGTAGCCTTTTTGTGCTGCTAGGCTTTTTCGCGATGACTTTATCTTAAAAAAAACGATTTGGTTTTTATAAAAATGAAATACTTAATTTTTTTGCAAAAAAAATAAACATTGTGACTTTGTCTTTTTGTGGTAAAATCAGACTTTTTGCTACCTATTTTGACCTCCCAAAAACCACTTTCAAAATATTTTTTTAAAACTTTAGGGCTGAACCTTTTAAAAATTCTAATTAGATTGCTAATTTTCACCTCTTATTTGGCGTTTCGTTGGGATTTGCCCCATTTTTTTACCCCAAACGAAGCTCAATCGCCTAAGAAGTATTTTGATAAATGAATGTAAATCAATATATTAAATCGGGTAAAATTGAGGCCTACCTACACGGACACCTATCTTACAAGGAAGCTAGGGAAGTAGAAGGTATTGCCCAAAAACATCCCGAAATTTCGGAAAGGCTTGAAACCTTGAAATCTATCATAGGTAAATCGGGTATACCTTCAAGCCCCATGGATGAAGTATTTTTGGATAAAGACGATCCAAAGGAGGAAATGGCCAGTGTAGAGCCTACAGCCTCTTCTTGGGGAGGGGCGCTCTATTCTTTACTGTTTGCCTTATGTGTGATTGGTTTAATTCTTAGCATGGCCTTAAATGTCTATTTTAGTAATCGACTGGTCAAAGAGCAAAGAATTGTAGCTTCTTTCCAAACTTTCCAGAAAAATGCGGCCTTAGAAAAAGAAGTCTTGATGAGCCGTTACAATGCGATTAATGACCAACTAAAGGTAGCCCTTAATTTAGACTATACACGAGTAAACTTATTACCCTTCAAGGAAGAATTTGGTTATGATGCTGTCGTTTTCTGGAGGCCAGAAACATCCGAAGTGATTATTCATTCAGATAACTTACCCGCCTTGAGAGAAGGTAACTATCAACTTTGGTCAATTGTTCGTGGTGTTTATTCGAGTGTAGGAGTCTTTAGCCCAAGCCTCGAACTACAACCCATGAGCCTTGTCTCCGAAGCCGACGCTTTTGCTATTACCATTGAACCTAATGGAGAGCGTGAAAAACCAGATATTTCACAACTTGTCATCCTAGGTAGTGTACCCAAGTAATCCGAACTTACTTACTCAAACATGACAAGTTTTCAAAACTTGTCATGTTTCCCCAATCTAGATTTATCAAAGCTAAATTCCTAACAACCAAAACCTAAAAAATTATAAACAGAGGTGAAAGCCTTTCCCTAAAAAGGGAAAGGTTTGGATAGGGTTGCAAGGCCAAAAACGGCACGTAATTCACTGATGACGTGAAGCTTACTCCTAGTATGTTGAAGATGTTTCCCCGCCAAAACCAAAACCGAGTTTACCTAGAGTTTTGAACGTGGAATTGCTTATTACATATGTTCAATGCCGGAAGGAAGGGGATAATCTGTAGCGTGTCGATAGCTTTTATCTTCTGCGGTTGTAAATAAGGCGTCATGTTCATCTGGATCGTTGGCCGTGATTTTACTAGAAGCAACGACCCAAACACTCAATCCTTTTTGGCGCTCCGTAAAGACCTCTACGGCCATATTCATAGCTGTTTCCGCATCTGCTGCGCGAAGATTCCCTACATGAATGTAGTCACGGCCAGATTTAGCACGCACAAACACTTCCCAAGAATTTAATTCTTTATCCATCATGTCATTAAAGATTAATACTAAATGAGGTGATATCTTCGGCGGCAAATACCCAAATACTGATGCCTTCTCTACGGCGAGTATAAACATCACGCGCATTTTCAAGCGCCATATCTGCATTTGCAGCATGCAGGCTACCGACGTGTTTGTGTTGAACACTATTCTTGCTGCGAATAAAGACTTCCCAGCGGGGTAATTTTCCTTGACTCAAAATAGGTTTGTTATTAGTTGTTAATGCTTAGCTGCTTGACAAGTGGTGCCGTTCTTGAGTTGAAGAATGCCTTGTAAAGGTCTTATCAAAATCTCCGCCCTAGCTTAAACCTGCCATTTTCTGCTATTCGCTATTCCTATCACGCAAAACTGGAAGGTTTTTACGACTTCTTCTTCGCGTAAGCTGTAATTGCTTCTCGAACCCAAGCGCCATCTTCATGCGCTTTGACTCGTGTTTTGATGCGTTGACGATTGCAAGGACCATTGCCCTTTACGACATTCCAAAACTCCTCCCAATCAATTTCTCCAAAGGAATAATGCCCTGTATCTTCATGGTATTTTAGTTCTGGATCTGGTATCGTTATTCCTAGGATATCTGCTTGAGGAGCAATCATATCCACGAACTTTTGACGTAAGTCATCATTCGAAAAACGTTTGATTTTCCAAGCCATCGACTGCGCGGAATGCGTAGAAGCACTATCATTGGGGCCAAACATCATCAAAGCAGGCCACCACCATCGATTAAGGGCATCCTGAGCCATTGCCTTCTGCTCTGCTGTACCATCACACAAGGCTTTCATGATCAAGAACCCCTGACGTTGGTGAAAACTTTCTTCCTTGCAAACCCTTACCATAGCTCGGCCATAAGGGCCATAAGAACAACGACATAACGGTACTTGATTCTTAATCGCTGCGCCATCCACTAGCCACCCAATGGCTCCAATATCAGCCCAAGTTAGGGTAGGGTAGTTAAAAATACTAGAATATTTGGCTTTGCCGGTATGCAACTCATCGATCAAATCTGCTCGATCAGCACCTAAAGTCTCTGCCGCCGCATAAAGATAAAGACCATGCCCCGCTTCATCTTGCACCTTTGCAAGCAAACCTACTTTTCGTTTCAAGGAAGGAGCACGAGTAATCCAATTCCCCTCAGGCAACATTCCGACTATCTCAGAATGTGCATGTTGCGAAATTTGACGAATTAATGTCTTACGATACTTCTCCGGCATCCAATCATCAGGTTCGATGCGAATATCTCTCCTTATTTTATCTTCAAAATCTTCTTGCAATGTTCTAGATTCTATTACGCTCATGGATGTTGTTTTTAGAAGAAAGTAGAAGGTGTATTATTACGATAGTTGTCAAGGAGTACACTTTTTTATTTTCCGAAGGAAAACAAGAGTTCTCTCCCCTTCATCTATCTTGTTTAAGACAAAAATACGATTTTTAAAAGACATGGACAAAACGGAAGCCTAGAAGTCTAAGAGTTTTCGACGCTGTCGCTTGAAAAGTACAAACGAGTGTTCCACTGCTACTACTAAGAAAATAGCAGGCTATAGAATCGCGCTGCGTGTGTGGTGGTGGCATAGCGTGTATGCTCTCGCGCTGCGTTTCCATCTAAATATCATTAATTCAAGCACTTGTTTAAATCTTCTGCCAGGGCAAAGACGTACCACGTCGAGTTTTTTGCTGCTTGCTAATCTCCTGAAATTTTAGACTTTTGTATCCACAGTTTTTAAAATCGTGAATTCCCTCACGATTTGAGTTTTTCAAGCGGCTAATGATTTTCTTCGCTGTCGCTTGAAATCCTATTATGACAAAAAATAACAAACAGAGCTTTCATTAACAATTTACGCATAAGTTTTACACAAAACAGGGCTTTTGTCGTAACTTTGAATTAGAAATTTGCTAAAACTATTATGAAACTCGTAAATGCTGTTTTTCGTTGGTATATCAAGCAACACCTTTCTAGGGTGAAGCGTTATTTAGAACATCCCTTGGAAACTCAAGACCTGTGGTTTAAGGACTTAGTGAAAGCTGGGGCTAAAACGCTTTGGGGAAAGGAGCATCAGTACTCAAGCATTAAAAGTATAGAAGATTTTCGCAAGCAAGTGCCTCTTAGTACTTATGAAAACTTGCAGCCTTACATCAATCGAATGATGAAGGGGGAAAAGGATGTTTTATGGCCCGGGCGAGTGCAGTGGTTCTCTAAATCCTCTGGTACTACAGGCGGACGAAGCAAGTTTATCCCTGTACCAGAAGTCAATTTACGTGAATGTCATTTACGAGGGGCTCATGATGTGATGGCGACTTGGTATGCGAATAATGATGCAAAGATTTTTGAGGGGAAAAATATGATTATGGGCGGAAGCTATCAGCCTTTTGAGCCCTATCCAAGCACAAAAATTGGGGACGTGTCGGCCATCATGATAGAACATATGCCCGCTTATGCCAAATTCTTCAATACGCCCGATGTCGAAACGGCTTTGATGCCGAACTATGAAGAGAAAATCAACCGGATGGTCGAATACGCCAGTAAGGAAGATGTAACGACCATTAGCGGCGTTCCGACTTGGACCTTAGTCCTTTTTCAACGGATTTTGGAGCATACCGGAAAGCAAAACATGCTAGAGGTTTGGCCTAATTTTGAAGTTTTTATGCATGGTGGTGTGAATTTTGGCCCCTATCGTCAGCAATTTCGTGAGTTATTCCCTTCCGAACATGTCGGCTACCTTAATATCTATAATGCCTCGGAGGGTTTTTTTGCGGCACAATTGGAGAATACCGCAGAAGAGGAAGATATGACGCTACTACTCGACAATGGCGTCTTGTACGAGTTTTTGCCGATAGAAGAGCTTGAAAAAGAGCATCCACAAGCAGTGGGCTTGGAGGCTGTGGAAGTAGGACGCAATTATGCCCTAGTGATTACCACCAATGCTGGACTTTGGCGTTATATCCCTGGAGATACCGTTAAGTTTACGTCAACCTATCCGTTCCGTATTAAAATTTCTGGTCGAACGCAGTACTTCATCAATGCATTTGGCGAAGAAGTCATCTTAGAAAATACCGATAAAGCGGTGAGCTTGACTTGTGGAAAAACTGGTGTAGAAATCAAGGATTACACCGTTGCGCCCATCTACTTAGCCAAAGGCCAAAAAGGTGGTCATCAGTGGTTGATCGAATTTGCGAAAGAACCTAATAACTTGGAGCAATTCGCCGATATGCTCGATCAGCAATTGCAAGCCATAAATTCAGATTACGAAGCCAAACGCTTCAAAAACCTAGCCCTAGAACGACTCAAAATTCATAAACTCCCTTCAAATACCTTCTACAATTGGTTGAAATCCAAAGGGAAAATAGGCGGACAATATAAAGTCCCCCGCCTAAGTAATAATCGAACGTTTGTAGAAGAAATCTTAGATTTTGTAAGGGAATAGGCCGTCGATTAGGTTTATCTATCATTTGATTAACGATAATGTGGTTTTGTTCAAAGTTTTTAATCAAAAAAAGGGGTTAATTATTTTTAAATCAAGCAGTTAGGTTGTGTTAGGTTTGTATGATTTATGCTGTGAGAGCCTATGTGAAAAAGGTCGCAAGACCTTCTTAAGTATCCTATGTGCCCTTTTACGCTAATGTCGTCAAAAACTATGTCTCTATGTGGTTAAAAATCAAAGCAATGAGATATCGTTGCAGTGGTAGTTACTACGGCTTCGCCGCCATTGCATTACATTTTTCTAGAACCGACTAGCCCTAGGAACGTAGAGCGAGATTCCATTACAGCCTCACGCTCTACTTTCCCCGCGTCTAAAACACACCTCTATGAAAAAAGTCATTCCTTTTATCCTTGTCCTTGCCCTTTTAGCTTTGATTCCTTTCGTTATTTCTACCTGCAAGCACATCACGATTAATCGTAAGCCTCCCACAAAATCTGCTGAAGAGTTACCGCTCGATAAAATAAAATTGCCAGAAGGTTTTCGAATTAGCGTTTATGCTGACAAAGTAGAGAAAGCGAGATCCTTGTGTCTTAGTCCAAGCGGAACGCTATTCGTAGGAACGAGGAGGGATGATAAAGTATATGCCTTACGCGATGAGGATGGCGATTTTGTAGCAGAAAAGCGATACCTAATAGCGGAAGGATTAAATGTACCTAATGGTGTAGCTTTTCGGGATGGCGATCTTTATGTTGCCGAAATCAATCGCATTCTACGTTTCGATGCCATCGAATCTCGCCTAGAAAATCCTCCAGAACCAGTCGTCGTTTATGACCAATTCCCTAAAGATGAGCATCATGGTTGGAAATACATCGCTTTTGGCCCTGATGGCAAATTGTATGTACCTGTAGGCGCTCCTTGTAATGTCTGTAATAAAGAAGAGGAAAACCCTGTTTTTGCAAGCATCACCCGTCTAAATCCCGATGGTACAGGCATGGAGGTTTTTGCTAAAGGAATACGCAATTCAGTCGGATTTGACTGGCATCCTACTACAAACGAATTGTGGTTTACAGATAATGGATTGTATGGGGGATGATATGCCAGCTTGTGAGTTGAATCATGCGCCAAAATCGGACTTGCATTTTGGTTTTCCCTATTGCCACCAAGGCGATACCATCGACCCCAAATTTGGTCTAGGGCGGTCTTGTACCGAATTCCAACCTCCAGCACAAAAGCTTGGGCCTCATGTCGCTCCACTAGGAATGGAGTTCTATACAGGGCAGCAATTTCCTAAAGAATATCACCATCAAATTTTTATTGCTGAACATGGTTCTTGGAATCGAGCAGAGCGTATTGGCTATCGCATTACGCTAGTAAAACTAAAAGAAAATCAAGCCCTAAGCTATGAAGTTTTCGCGGAAGGTTGGCTAGGAAAAGAGCCTTGGGGGAGGCCAGTAGATTTAGAACTTTTGCCGGATGGCTCTTTGTTAGTCTCAGATGATTTTGGGGATGCTATTTATCGCATTTCTTATGAAGGAGGGGGAGGCAACTAGTGGTTCAACTCAAAACCACTTGCCGCTTAAACGATAAATATCGAGATTGTCCTATGTACACACAACGCCGAAAGTTTGTTTTTTGTGCAAAGGTTTTAACAAGAAAAAGGTTAATTAGTTTTAAATCAAATAGTTAAGTCGTCTTAGGTTTGTATGATTTACGCTGTGAGAGCCTATGTGAAAAAGGTCGCAAGACCTTACTATGACGTCTAGGTGTTCTTGACACGTTTATGTCGTCAAAAATCTATGTGTCTTTGTGTCTATGTGGCAATAATTTACGCCCAAATCCCGATAGCTATCGTGGATAGCTAATGGCGCAGCCGTCCCGTGTCCTTTGTCAACGTGTCTTTTCAAGCGACAGCGTCGAAAACTATAAGCTCTCCGAAATGACAACTAATGTGTTTATTTACAATGGGTTAATGATTAGAGTAGGTTGGTAGTTCAAAAAGTTAACAAAACCTATCGCTTGTTAAAATTTTGTTATACCATTGATTTTAAGCACCATTTCAAGGAGGCTGCCGTTTAAATACTAAGAACTCGAAATTGAAGTAAAAGCAAGGAGACAAGGAAATGGTCAATTTTAGCCTTGACTCCCTGTTAAAAATTTAGAGGAACTTTTCATAGGTAGTGTGATGGGGTAATGCTGAAGTTGTTCGCCGCTCTTAGGAGGAAGGAGCTAGCGCACAAAGGCATTGCCCCTTTTTATTTTGAGAATGCTTCAAACGAGCAGAGCCAACTTTAAGACATGACTAAACAAAACGTTATCGGGTGTTAAAAATCTGTTATTAGTAAGGTTTTAAGTACCATTTCAAGGAGGCTGCCGTTTTAATAATAAGAACTCAAAATTGACAAATTGAAGTAAAAGCAAGGAGGCAAGGTATGGGCAAAATTGCCTTGACTCCCTGTTAAAATTTAGAGGAACTTTTCATAGGTAGTGTAATAGGTAATGCTTAGTTGCGCCAAGGCTCTTTGGAGGAAGGAGGCAGCGCATAAAGGCATTACCTTTTTTTATTTAAGCGGATGCCGTCACAGTTTCTTGCATTTCACCGCGCACTCACTCCTGACAAGTCGTCATCTTTAGCGGCATGGCATGACTATTGGGCTTAAGTCTCTGCCTCTTTAACTGTTCTTTAAATCAAACCATCTCATGGAGTTTTTCAAAAAACTGTTTAGAAACATTTTGCTTTTCCTAGGACTTTCTTTATTCTTTATGCTGGGCTATAATCTTGGCGTTCCGAATACAATTCCTGCCGCTAATTTATATTCGAAATGGACAGGGAAAGCACATTGTGGTGATATTGACTTGGTAGCAAAGGATTTAGGAGAGGAAGAGGTCGCAGAGGAAAAAGAAAATACGAAGGAAAACCCTAGAGAAAATAAAACACGACAACTAAAAACGGCTTCTACAACGCTTATCCCTAAAATAAAGCTGCCTATAGAAGGTGGTTACCGCTATTTAGATATTGACGAAATCATTCTTTGCTCCAATGAAGGAAAAGACGTTGATATTAACTATCGCTTGGACAATCCGGAACTGATTTCTATAAAAAATAAGAGTCTTTCTTCTTTATGGGGAGATTTGATGGAGTCGGAAGGACAGCATTTCTTTAAATCCAAGGATTATTTGGTCAACCTCAAGTACGTGAATCGCATCATGGAAGAATCGGAAGAAGCCGATGAGGGAGAAGAACCTGACCCTAAATATCGTATCATCATGGATAACGGTAAATATTTTTACCTGCCTGCCGAAAAGTTCAACTATTTCCAAGAAGAACTGGATGAACTTACGCAATAAAACGTAAAATAGTGTCCTTCTTAACAGCCCCTAAGTACTAAGGTTGAAGGGAAGTACATTCCAAGACCAAAAAAATCTTAGGAGTACCACTAGGTTTAAGCCTAGGGGCTAGAAATGGATTGCCCAGAACAACGAAACGTAGAAAATGTCTACATCATCATGAGTAAAGAGAAATTGTTTTAATTTAAGTCATAGGAAAATATAATAAAGTGTAATGGAATTAAAGGTCAGCACTAGAAAAATGTGACTATTTATGAAAGTCTAGTCCTAAGTATAGAAGTCACAAAATAATTACACCTATTGACTTTATCCCCCATTTAGTTTATATTACGATTATCGATTGGCTAGTGTCCTGTCAGCCCTTAGGTACCCTTAATGTTTAAAAGTTAATTACGCCTGTCCAAGGTAAAAAATGAAGCATAGCACCTAACTATGCCTAGATTTTTGTGCCTTTTTTAGACATAATTAGCAACGGATATTAAGAGAAGCATAAGTATGATAGAGCACTAGCTTTTTTTATTTATCCATTAAAACAATCCTTATGAATATTTATCAATTTTTCACTGGGTTCTTATTATTTCTTTTACCTATTATCAGTTACAGTCAAGATTATTCTTATGAATTACGCTTCCAAGTTCATGAATTTGATTGCAATAATGGAGTTTTACTTGTGGATATAGAAGTAAAATCAAGTACGGAAGGAAACGATTTTTTGATTGGAAATCAGAATTACCGCTTCACGTACAATCAGATGGCGCTGACCAACCCTTCGATAAAAAACGAATTGACACTTTCTAGTGTTCTAGTCGGAAATGGCTACACCGCATTTTTTAATCCACACAATTTGATGGGCACAATGGGGAACACCGTGTCGTACAATGTTCAACTAGGAAACGGAACAGGCTATCCGATTAGCCAAGAATGGGTAGCTGTAGGCCGACTCCAATTTGAAGTCGTCAATCTAGATGCTCCTTTCAATCTTTCTTGGAATACAGAAGGAATGTCGCCATCGACGGCTATCGCTAGTAGTAGTGGAAGTCTACACCAAGGAGAATTAAAAGGCTACCTCACTTTTGAGAAGCGTTTTGAGCTAAAACTTTTCCTAGAAGGGGCTTACGATGTCAATACTGGAAAAATGACGACTTTTTTGAACTTGGCAGCCGATGATCCACTTTCTAGAGGGGTTCTTCCTGGGCAGACTCCTTTTGCCTCTACAACTATAGCTACTCCAGCAGGACAGCCCTTCAATCAAGCACCTTGGGACTATAATGGAACGGAAGGAATGGACATCATTGCTTATGCACCTACCGTGGTAGACTGGGTTTATGTCAGCATTCTACAAGGCAATCCGGGCGCACAAGTCGTTGCTTGGAGGGCAGCAGCTTTGCTCCATAGTAACGGTGATGTAGAGTTCTTCGATTTGCCTGATTTTGAGCAATTACCCGATGAGTTTTATATCAAAGTGGATCATCGTAATCACATGGCTATCATGACGCCATCTAAGCTTTTGAATACCGAATGTAATGCTATTTTAGTTGACTTTACTAAGGTGAATTCTTATACTAGTGGTGCTCAATTTGGTCAAAAACCCTTGGAACCAGGCGTTTTTGCTATGTTTGGGGGCGATTCTGATAAAGTAAGTGATTTTCCATTTTACAGCATCAGTGGCTCGGATAAAATCCAATGGAGTATTGAAAACGGCATTTTTGATGCCTACCGTTCCAATGATTTTAACCTTGATGGTGAAGTAAATAGCTTAGATAAATTACTCTGGGTAGAGAATAACGGAATAAGCAGCGGGGTATCGCAATAATTTCACCTTATTAAAAGACCATAATTTTCTGTAACCCCTGATTGAAATCAAGGGCTACAGAAAATCATTAGGAATTAAGGAGGAAATATGATTTATGATGTAAGATCCCATACCATTTAGTTAAGAAATTTTGTCGTGTTTTCGACTTATATGCTCTTAAAAAGGTCGCTGACCTCCTTAGATGACCTTTCGCCTCATTTTTATTACGTCAAAACTTATATTTCCTTATGTGTCTTATATGTTTCAAAATCGCCGTAACGGCAACTCGTGACTCCTAACTAAACGACATTGACTCTTCATTTTTAAAAGAATCGTCGAGATCGCGATCAGGAGCGATTACTAGTGGGCTAAATGGCTCATTTTGTAAGAACTATTCTGTAAGTTTTATGATTTTTTGTACGGAGGTAATACCGTTAAAAGAGTGTTGTAATAGATAAACGCCGGCGGGTAGGTTTGCTGTGGGGATGGTGATTTCGTATTCATCGGATGGCAGAATGCCTAGATCTAAGACGACTTTGCCTGTCATGTCAAGTACGATGAGGGAGGCTTTTTCTTCTCTGTCATAAGGCATTTGGATGGAAATATCTCCAAAGGTAGGATTTGGGTAAATCGTGGGCTGATAGGCTACAGGCATTTCTATCCGTGCTGAAACGACATCGCTAAATTGTAGACTACCGTCCCAATCAACCATTTTTAGTCGGTAGTAATTCATTCCCCTAGATGGGGTACTGTGCAACAAGTTGTATTGCTCTCCAAAATCAGCGTTTCCCCTTCCTGCTACTTGTCCTATGGAATTGCGCCAACTAAAGCCATCAAGGCTGTGTTCTACCTCAAAATATTTGAAGTTGACTTCGGAAAAAGTACGCCAATCCAATTTTACACGAAAGCCGTCTTCTTCTTGTGCTGTAAAAGAGACTAATTCTACAGGTAGATTGGCGGCACATGCAGTTGCGTGCTCTGCTAAGCAAACATCCTCAATATAAAAATAGGCCATTTCCCAAACCATACTAGACTCAAATAATTGGGTATTCAAATCGGCATGTTCTTTAAACACTCCAATCGTCATGTAGCGATAGGGCTCTGTAGGCGTAAATTCAAAGGTGATCAAAGACCAAAAATTGCTGTAAACAATATTGGAGACTTCTAATTGAGGTTGCACATTTAGCACCCCTATCCCCATATTAAAAACCGTATCAATGGAAAAGTAGACCCCTAGCCCGTCGCAACCATAACCACCATAACTAATATTGCTTTCTCCATTGGAGTAATAAAAGGAAATATTGTAAGTAGTCCCAGGTACTAAGGGCGAATCTAGCGTTGAACTGATGTATTCACGAGCATCTGTATAGAAAGGATGCCAAGCAGCAAACCCCACAATTCCATTACCTGTTCGAGGATAAATTGTAGACAATTGGGTATTGGGCAACTGAACGCCACCCGTCGCATTCATATGAAAAAAATCAGGCGTTGCATAATTAGGATCAAGCTCACAGGTGCCACTCAAATTCCACCAGTCATCAAGCAAGCACCATTCTCCAAAATTACTAGGTAAAGCAGAATACATCTCAAAACTCGAATTGAGTATTTTGTTTTGAGCAAAAGAGGACTTCGCAAAACATAAAAGGAAGATAAAAATTAGGGGCTGACGTACTTTCATAATCATATGTGTTTGCAATAATGATTAAGGATTGTTTATTCAAGGTATACTAAAAAGATTGTCAAAGTCTATCATACTACTATTGTCAAATATAAGCTTAATCCAAAGTTACAATGTTTTTTCATCATTTTATGATTTTAGCATCATTTTTCCTTTCGATATAGTCATATTTATCCGTTTTTTGTCAAAATTCAACATTTAATTCCATAATTGCAAGTCTACAACACCTTGAAATAAATAATACCTGAATGAAAAAGCAAAGTCTAATGAATTTTATTCGCTCTGCGACCATAATAGTGTGCGAATTAGGCGTAGTTTTTAAGTCGGTTGTGCTTGATAAGGAACATTATTTATAGAAAGAAAATGAGGTGTAAAAATACGTAAGCATAAGAAGGACTCCACAGTAGACGAACCTATGCATTTAATAAAAACACATCATGTAGTAATCTTGAAATAAGCTGTTTTGCAAGCAACCTAATCGATGATTTTACGTTTGAATAGAAAGATTCAGAATTTTGGTGCGCTCCTAACCGTAGACATTGCTAAAGCGTGAACGCTTGCATTCAATTGAAATAATTTTATGTATTCATAATGACGATTTAAATAATGAGGTATGGATTACAAAGAAATTTTCGAAAATATAGCCCTTGGAATAATCGTAGTTGATGAAGAATTTAATATCAATAAAATCAACACGGCTTGCATAAATATGCTTGGTTTTCAGGGTAATGAGCTACTAGGTATTTGCATAAAAAACAGCTCAGTACTAGATTATATTGGACTAGGGCATCGGTTGTATGAATTATTAAAGAAAGGAAAAAAAAGGACATTTAAATTAAAAACAAAATACAAAAGAAAGGACGACAGTACATTTTTTGGCCTAGTAAATATCAATGCGAATTATGATGAAAATGGACGATTTCTTTCGGCAATTATTAGCCTAGAAGATGTTAGCGAGTTGATGGAAGAGCAAGAAAATTTAAAAAAGACAAAAGATCAATTTAAATTGTTATTTGATTATAGTCTTAATCCTATAATTCTTATGGATTTAGAAGAAGGTTTTAAACAAATCAATCCTGCATTTTGCAAAATGCTAGGTTATACTCACGAAGAATGCTTGGGCTTAAGTATGTATGATATTACTGTAGAGGAAGATTTGCAAAAAAGTATCCAATGCTCTAATAAACTTAAATCTGGTGAGATAAAAAATTTCAAGTTGGAAAAACGATATTACCATAAAGATGGTTCTATAGTTTATGCGATTACTTTGGCTAGAAGCGTATTTGACAAGCATGGCAAACTCATTGGTACCATTACTTCATTTAAGGATGTAACCATAGAAAAAGAGCGAGAGCAGACTATCAATCGTATGATTTCAGAATTGAGTGAAAAAAATGAAGTCTTGCACAAGTATATTCAATGTAATTTGCAACTGGAAAATTTTGCTTACGTAGCCTCGCACAATTTAAAGGCTCCTTTACGCACTATCATTAGTTTCTCTCAATTGCTAAATAATCGATATAAGGAAATATTCGAAAAAGATGGCCTTGATTATTTGAATTATATCATTCGAGGAACAAAAACCTTGGATTTAATTATCAAGGATTTATTGAGCTATTCACAACTAAACACCCAGCAGCTCCATCTTCAAACTATTGTAGTACCACAACTTATTGAAGTTATTCAAAAATCCTTAAACAAGGAAATTCAAAAAACTTCCGCTACCTTGCTGTTTCAAAATTTACCTTCTACCCTACAAGGAGATCGATGTAAAATCACCCAACTTTTCCACCATCTTATTGAAAATGCTATAAAATACAAACGTACTGAAATCCTTCCTGTCATTAAAATCGCTTATGAAGAACAACAAAACCATCATCAATTCGCTATTTCCGACAACGGAATAGGTATTGAGCCGGCTTATCATGAACGCATTTTCTTATTATTCAGGAAACTACAGGGACAAAAGTACGCGGGCTCTGGAATCGGCCTATCGATTTGCAAAAAAATAATAGAGCAACATAATGGAAAAATATGGGTAGAATCAACAATGAATCAAGGCACTACGTTTTACTTCACTATACACAAAAATCTACTTGCGGAAAAGCAACTCACCATGCAAAATCTAACGAATATAGATGTTTTAGTTAGTTAGGAGTTAAGAGTTAGGAGTTAGGAGTTTCAACTCTTAACTCTTAACTCTTAACTCTTAACTCTTAACTAAAAACCTAGCTTAACAGGTTTTTCATATCGTTTAGTTTCAACATGCATTCCATGGGCGTCAGGGAATTAATGTCAATTGCTTCTAGTTGTTCCTTTAGTTCCTTAGCGATGGGATCATCCATGGCGAAGAAGCTTAACTGATACGGTTCAGTAGGTTGTTGCTTGAGTGTTGGTGCTATTTGATTGTTATCAATGCTCTTTTGTTCCAACTGTTTAAGAATGGAATTGGCGCGAAGAACGATATCTTTGGGCATACCAGCCATTTGAGCAACATGAATTCCAAAACTGTGCTTGCTTCCCCCTTCCGTCAGTTTACGAAGAAAGATAACGCGGTTTCCAACCTCTTTGGTAGAGATATTGAAATTTTTGATTCGTGGAAATTTATTGGCAAGCTCATTTAATTCATGATAATGCGTTGCAAATAAGGTTTTTGGATGTGCAATCGAATTATGGTGCAGATATTCCGCAATCGACCAAGCGATAGAAATACCATCATAAGTACTTGTTCCACGTCCGATTTCATCCAATAAGATTAAACTCCGCTCCGAAATATTATTGAGAATACTAGCCGTTTCATTCATTTCGACCATAAAAGTAGATTCTCCAGAAGAAATATTATCGGAAGCCCCTACCCTAGTAAACACCTTGTCTACTAAGCCGATACGTGCAAATTTAGCCGGCACAAAACTCCCCATTTGTGCCATAAGCACCATCAAAGCTGTTTGGCGAAGTACCGCAGATTTCCCCGACATATTCGGCCCTGTAATCATGATGATTTGTTGCTCATCATTGCTTAAATAGATATCATTAGGTACGTAAGGTGCATCAATCGGCAACTGTTGTTCTATCACGGGGTGTCGACCTTCCTTAATTTCAATCGACAAATCATCCGTCATTTCTGGACGACAATAGTTATTTTTTAAAGCAATTTTGGCAAAAGCAATTAAGCAATCCAAACGGCCTACTAAATGGGCATTATGCTGAATAGGAACGATATAACCATTCAAAAAGGCCGTCAATTCCGTAAATAAACGCTCTTCTATCGAAAAAATCTTATCTTCTGCTCCTAGTATCTTTGCTTCCAGTGTTTTTAACTCTTCGGTAATATAACGCTCTGATCCTGTGAGTGTTTGCTTACGAATCCAATTATCAGGAACTAGTCCTTGATTTTTATATTTATTGGTTACTTCCAGGTAATAACCAAAAACGTTATTAAAGCCGATCTTCAAATTGGCAATGCCTGTGCGCTCCGCTTCTTGCCGCTGGATATTGACTAGGATGTCCTTGCTGTTTCGCACGATATTTCTTAGCTCATCCAACTCATCATCTATCCCATCTGCCATTACACTACCTTTATTCAAATTGATAGCTGGATCTTCGATGATTTCCTTGGCAATTTTTTCTTGCATAACCGTACATGGATTGATACGGTCACCAATTTGAGCTAAATACGTATTCCCACTTTCCGTCAATAGTTTTTTAACTGGTACTAGGGCTAGTAAGGCATTTTTGAGCTGTACGACTTCCCTAGGATTAATTTTACCTAAGGGCACCTTCGAAATAAGTCGCTCAATATCACCTATTTGCCTAATCAACTGTAAGACTTCCTCTCTCAGTTCAGGATTGAGCATTAGGTATTCGACAATATCGTGCCTTGAGATGATTTCCTCCTTATGTTTCAAAGGCAGAACTACCCATTTTTTAAGCAATCGTGCCCCCATTGGGGAAGAAGTTTGATCCATAATTTGAATCAAAGGAACGCCCGTTTCATGGGTACTGTGCAGCAACTCAAGATTCCGAATGGTAAATCGATCCAACCAAACATACTTATCGGGTTGCAAACGACTTATGGTCGTGATATGTTTTAGATTTTTATTCTCGGTGGTAGTCAGGTAATACAGAATAGCCCCAGCCGCTACTTGAGCCAACTCAAATTCCTCAACGCCATATCCTTTTAGGGTAGGAACATCGAAGTGTTCTAAAAGCTTACTCCTAGTAAAATCGTAGGCAAAGATCCAATCTTCTAAGGGGTATGTGTAGTGGGAAGACCCAAAATGTTGATTAAAGTCCTTTCCTCTTGGTTTAGAAAAGATTATTTCAGAAGGGGTAAAACTTTGGAGTAATTTTTCGATGTAAGCTTTACTCCCTTCGCTCATCAAAAATTCACCTGTAGAGAGGTCTAAAAAGGCAATACCAAAGTAACCTTTTTTGCCATAATGCAAGGAAGCTAAATAGTTATTTTCCCTGTGATTCAGCAACTTATCATTCGTAGCGATACCGGGCGTGATGACCTCTGTAACACCACGAGCCACCAGTTTCTTTTCCTTGCTTGGTTTCTCCAATTGTTCGCAAAGCGCCACTCGATAGCCAGCCCTCACCAAACGCGGGAGGTACATATCTAAGGAATGGTAAGGAACTCCAGCGAGTGGTGTTTTATCCCCTCCATTGTTTCGCGAAGTCAAGGTAATTCCAAGAACACTAGAAGCCGTTACAGCATCTTCCCCAAAGGTTTCGTAAAAATCCCCGACCCTAAAAAGGAGGATAGCGTCAGGATGTTTAGCTTTAACAGCATTATATTGCTGCATTAGAGGGGTAACTTTCTTTTCTTTGGGTTTTGCGGTGGTCGATTTTCGTGCCAATGTACCTTACTGTTTATGAATTAATTAGTAGGGCAAAAATAGACTTTTTTTTGTATTTTTTCTAAGAAAGAAGTGTTAATCAGTGGATTAAGAAAAACTATTCGAGGTAGGCAAACAAAATCAACTGCAAATCAACAATTTACATTTTCATAAAAATATAGCAGATAAAAACTAAATTTTCCATTCACTTGAGGTTCGCTTGATAGAAATCAAGGGCTACAAAAAATTTAGGCAAAGACTTCTGCTCTATTAACTTCTTTTGGAATAAAAAATGAGAATTTGCTACCAACATTGACTTCC
>JAHDHB010000461.1 GCA_020631545.1 Saprospiraceae bacterium
TCCGCAAAATGTCGAGTTTAAAAACGGCTTGGCTGTCTCTTATTGGAAAATAGGAAATTACTATCGAAGTCGGCATGAAAATAATCAGGCTAGAATACATTTTGAAAATTGCCGTGCCTTACTTTTAGAGTTAAAGAAATCCTCTCCGCGAAATAAGGAGTTTATAGCTAATTTAGAAGAAGTAGAAGAAGATTTGAAAAATCTTGAATAACACTTAGCTAGACCTAAGCGTGCTGCTCATAAGTTATATGAATGCAAGTATATTACCAAATGATCGGAGGTTTAGGCTTCTTGGTATTGGGCAGCAAGGTGAGTCCTACCCCGATAGTGGTCTGGCCACGGAAAGGATCGACTGCTAGCTTAGGAGCTATGCGCATGGATAAATCTTCGGAGACATCGAAAGTTTGCAAGTGTGCATCTACGAAAGCATCTACGCCAGTAAGGACATAGACGCCTACAAAGGCGATGTAAGATAGTTCGACATTTTTTTGGTAGATATTGCGTATGGCTTTCAGGTTGCTATCACTATAGAGCCCTTCATAATTATCGACGGTCAAGGAGTCGCCGTCTACACGGTAGAGGTAAGCCATTCTGTATCTTTTATACAATTTTGTATTGGCTACAATAAGGCCAAGGGTAGCCCCAACACCTCCTGCTACGATAGGAATTTTCCAATACCTACGATTAAAGGCTTGGCCTGCGCCAGGGAGTGCAGCGGATAAAAGAACAGCTCTTAGTGGTGCTTTTTTTGCATTTCGATCAAATAGTTTTGCAATTCCTGTTTTTTCTTCTGGAGTTACATTTTTATTTCTTTGTTCTTTTGTTACTTTTTCGCTGTTTTTTATTTCTTGTATTCTTTTTAATCTTTCTTCTTTTTTTATTTCTTTTGGACTTTTGTTTTCATTGGTTTGTTTTTCAAAAACTACCCTTCCTTTTCCTAATTTTATTTCTTTTTCAGGTATAGAATCTAGTGTACTAGAGGGTGCTGTATCCTGAGCTAGCAATTCATTCGTAAAGAATAAAAAGCCTAAACAAAGTAGGACGAAGTATCGAACATGGAAAATAGAGAATGGCGTATGATTCTTTGCTATGTCTGCTGTATTTTTCATTTAGATTTTTTTAAGCGTATACACACTATTTTATACTGCAAATAACATGACAATTTTTTCAACACTAAATAAAAAGACGGCTGCGCCATTAGTTATCCGCGATAGCTATCGGGAGTTACCGTTTTGGCGTATTTTGAACCACATAAGAAATATAAGAGCACATAAGTTTTTGGCGTAATGATTTGGACGATGAAGGACATATAAGGAGGTCGTAGACCTTTTAAGAACATATAAAAACGAAAATACATCTAAAAAACAACCTTCACAACACTATGATAATCAATACCTCTACTTAGTATTTCGTATTCAAAAAACAGCAAAACCACATCACACATCACACATCCAAACCCTTCTATTTTTCTAAAATATCGTAGATGCGGTTAAAATCTTCGTCGTTGGAGAAATTGATTTGAATTGCTCCTTTTCCTTGGGAATTTCGCTTGATGGCCACTTTGGCACCAAAATGAGAGCAAAGTTTGTCTTGCAGATTTTTGTATTCAGCCGATAGCCCCTTTTCTGCTGTTTTTTTCTTCGCGTTTTTGGGTGCTTTGTATTGGCTGATGAGTTCTTCAGTTTTTCTTACGGAGTAACCATTATCCGTTACTTCCTTATAGACGGTCAGTTGGAGAGCGACATCATCTAAACCTGCTAAGGCCCTAGCATGGCCCATCGATATTTTAGCAGATTTGATACCGAGTTGAATTTCTGGTGGAAGCTTGAGCAAACGGAGGTAATTCGTCACCGTACTTCTGTTTTTGCCCATGCGCTCAGAAAGCCCTTCATGCGTCAACTGGCATTCATCCATCAAACGCTTGTAGGTAATAGCGACTTCAATGGCATTCAGATCTTGGCGTTGGATATTCTCGACCAAGGCCATTTCAAGCATTTCTTGGTCATTGGCCAGACGAATGTAGGCCGGCACTTCCTTGAGCCCAGCCATTTTGGAAGCTCTCAAACGTCGTTCTCCCGAAATCAGTTGATACGATTGAGCATTTAAACGCCTAACGGTCAAAGGCTGAATCAATCCATGCACCTTGATAGAGGACGAAAGTTCTTCTAAAGCTACGGTATCAAAATCGGTACGCGGTTGGAAAGGATTCACTTCTATAGCAGCAATAGGCAGCATAGCCACACTACTAGAAAGTTTATTAACCACTTCCACCTTTTTCTCTACCGCTTCCTCTTCGATGTTGTCGATGTTATTCAACAAGGCACGGATCCCTTTACCGAGTGCTTTTTTCGTCTTCTTTGCCATGAATATTTTGGTTTTTAATTGCGCTTAACTGACTGAGCTAAATACGCTTGCAAAAATACAAATAATTGAGCAAACTTGTAAGAAATATGAGGTAAGATGTACGAAATTTGAAGTAGCAACTGGCCATATTTCGTATTTTAAAAAAAGCCCTTGGAGAACCAAGAGCTTCATTTTTAATTGGATAGTGCCTTATTACGGTTTAGGCAAATTCTTCAACAGCGTTTTTTTGTAGGATTTCTTTCGCTAGGTTTAAGAAATTTAGCGAACCTTTGCAGGTCGCATCGTAGAGTGCTACGGGTTTTCCTAAGCCTGGAGCTTCTCCTAAGCGTGCATTTCGGTGAACTATCGTATTGAATACTTGGCTTTTAAAGTGGGTTCTTACTTCTGCAACAACCTCTTTGGCTAAGCGCAATCGACCATCGTACATCGAAAGCAAAATACCTTCAATTTCTAGCTCTGGATTCAATTGTTTTCGAACCAACTTAATGGTATTCATCAACTTACCAAGTCCTTCTAAGGCAAAGAACTCACATTGCATAGGTACGATGACCGAATCAGCAGAAGTTAAAGCATTCACGGTGATAAGCCCTAGTGAAGGTAAGCAATCCACGATGATAAAATCGTAGGATTCTTTAAGCGGAACCAAGATTTCTCTAAGTACATGCTCACGATTACTTCTTCCAATCAACTCAATCTCAGCACCGACTAGGTCTAGATGAGCAGGAAGCAAATGTAGGTTAGGCGTTTCCGTCTCCACAATAGCTTCAAGAGGATTCATATCATTGATCATACAATCGTAAATGCTGTTCTCCACCTGCTGTGGAAAGACCCCCACTCCTGAAGAGGAGTTTGCCTGAGGATCGGCATCGACAAGTAATACCTTATAGTCTAGAAGAGCTAAACTAGCCGCAAGGTTTATAGAGGTTGTTGTCTTACCAACGCCTCCTTTTTGGTTCGCAATTGCAATTATTTTTCCCATCAAACTGACACTTGAAAAGGTTGAAAGTATATTTTAACTAGTGGTTCAACTCATAAGTTCTAGAAAGTTTAATCTTGTTATTTTTTTCGTTATACTGCGTTGCTCATCGGTCGGGTAGCTACGGCTACTTTCTCTCCTCGCGCCTTGTCTAACAAAAAAAATACTACGGTTAAACTATCCATTACTTGATGAATTGAACCACTAGGCCTTAACTCAGTAAGCAAATTCCAGAAAATCAACCTACTTTGACATTCATATCAAGGTATAAAGCACATTACTAAACGATAAGTAATAGAGAATGAACTTTTTACCAGCATTACAGCGTTTTTTTATGAACTCTTGGCTATTAAAGCTTTACAAAGTTAGGATAAAGAACGGGTTTATCCCTCTAATTGTCTGCTAAATTTCAAAAGTTTTTCCAATTTCTGGTAAGGTAAGCTGTTTTCCTTGCTTCGAGAAAGCATTTTTAGCGTCGTTTTGATCAATTTTTATGTAACCAAAAGTATCAAAATGACACCCTACAATCGTGTCACAATCGACAAAATCACTAGCAATGACGGCATCTTCATAGCCCATCGTAAAATTATCCCCAATTGGAAGTATAGCGCATTTTAGCTTCGGGCAAGTCATAGGAATCAGCTTCATGTCCCATGTCAAAGCAGTATCTCCGGCATAGTAAAAACACTCCTCTTCATTCCAAACAACGAAGCCAACGGAATTTCCACCATAGCTACCATCAGGAAAACTGCTTGAATGAACAGCATTGACGAGCTTAACGGTACCAAAATCAAAATTCCATTTCCCTCCGTGGTTCATCGGATGATAGTTTAGCCCCTTATTCCCATAGTAGGAGGCTACTTCATAAGGCCCGACAATAGTTGCCCCATTGTTTTTTGCGATGGTTTCTACATCTACTATATGGTCTTGGTGTGCATGCGAAACCAAAATATAATCCGCTTTGAGGCTAGCAACATCAATATCTTTAGCTAATTCATTTGGAGAAATAAAGGGATCTACGATTAATTGAGTCCCCCCCATCTCAATCTGAAAGCATGAATGTCCAAAATAGGTTATTTTCATTTTAAACTAGGATTTATAAGCATTTAAATAGATAGTTTTTCACTAAGTAAAAACGAGGAACAAAGTTAATAAATTTGATTGGGAAATTTTACTGACTATCAGAAGGAATTCATTTTGTTTATGGATTAATGCAAAACAGCACATTAAAACCACTAAACCTCACAAACAATTAACAATCAAGTAATTACACCATCAACAAGTGTTAGTAATTTTATGTAGCCAAATATCATTTGCTCGCAAAGTTTTATTAACTTTGCGGTTAGGGTTGAATTAAACTAGCTCATATCAAGTTTAAAGCTTGTTTTTTTGTGACGTTTAATACGGTATAAACCTTAGCATAAGTACCTTGTCTCCTTTTATTTTTTGATGTAAAGGTGCTTAAATTTAAAAACAAAAAGGGATAGTGCGTGGAACATAAAAAGTGACTAGTGTTATGGCGAGTAGCTTTTAACTTTAGCCCCTAGCAAGCATCCCATTATTCGTGAAGAAACAGCCATTAGATGATAACTGTTATCGCAGGTAGCAATCGAAAAAATAGTGAAGCGGAACGTTTTGCGCGACATTATTTCGAGCTTTTTTCTCAAAAACGAGAAAAAGTGCAACTACTTAATTTAGCAGATTTGCCACTCGACATGTTTCACACGAATATGTATGATACTGAAGGGCAATCAAAATCCTTAATTTCGATACAAGATCAATATCTTATCAATGCTAATAAGCTATTTTTCGTCGTATCTGAATATAATGGTGGTATGCCCGGTGTCTTAAAGCTATTTATTGATGCCTGTTCGGTTAGAAACCTAGCAGGTAGTTTTCATGGAAAAAAGGGGGCGATGGTAGGAATTTCCTCTGGACGAGCAGGTTGTATAAGGGGAATGGAACATTTAACAGCTGTATTGAATTACTTACAAGTAACGGTTATGCCTAACCGTCTGCCTATTTCTTCTATCCATCAACTACTGGATGAAGAAGGCCGAATATCTGATAAAGAAACCTTGGACGTTATGGAAAAACATCTTGACGATTTTATCAAATTTTAATCAAGCACATCTATTCTAATTAAATGAAAACCAACATAGTCGCATTTGCAGTTTTAGCTTCGCTCTCGCTTTTTTTTATGAGCTGTGGAGGAGAAGCCCCCAAGACAAAAAGTAAAATTTTCAAATACAACCAGCCCAATCCAGTCAGTTCATTAGATCCTGCTTTTGCTCGAAACATGTCTAATATTTGGGCCGTCGATCATGTATTTAATGGTTTAGTTCAATTAGATGAACAATTGAATATAAAGCCTTGTATCGCAAAGACATGGAGCATTTCAGAAGACGGGCTAAATTATACCTTCAATTTGCGGGATGATGTCTATTTTCAAGACAATGAAGTTTTTCCAAATG
>JAHDHB010000462.1 GCA_020631545.1 Saprospiraceae bacterium
AGAGGCAAAATCTTGGTTTTGCAGTGTTGTAAACAGAAAGTTGCTAACTATCTGATGTTTAAAGCTGCTTCCTTGTAAAACAGCTTCATGCGACCCGCTCTTTTATTCTAAGAGACTATCTTTATAGCTCTAAAACGAAACGAATTTTTCCTTTTTTTTCTGGAGTTGGATAACTTCGTGTGTAAATGCCCTTTTTTCCTTTGTCATCCGTTTATGGTTGCAAGGTAGATCGTTTTGTGAAGATGTGTAAACGGTATATTGGCTTCATGACTTATTAAAAATGGGTAACTCCCACATGACATATTACTCTTTCATAAAGTTTTATTTACTCTAAACTAGCAGTTAAACCTTATACGACAAAATCAACCATGTCTTTTAAATGACATAAAAAAAAATTGATTGCTTCTAGACGATAGAAAAGAGAAACCCTACACCTTAACGACTAATAAACAAACACTTAAACTTAAAGACGTATCCCCTAAAATATTTTTAGTTTAATGCTCCGTAAAACTAGCGTTAGAAAATTGATATTATTTCTTGAATAAATTCACAGCTTTTTACCTTAAGAACTATGAGCTTTCAAGCATTTAAACATAAAGCAACTATTCTTTTGTAACTCATTGATAAAAATGTATCTTTACAATGAATGCTAAACCATAATAATAAACTTTGTTGTTAATCCTTTGTGTCTTTAAATTTTCCTACTTTTTGTAAAGCCCTTTACTCTGATGAAAAAAGTACTATCTATTTTTTGTACATTATGCCTGTTCTTTTTGAGTGTTGTGCCTTTTTCCTCTAAAGCGTTAGAGTATGGAGGGGGGACAGATGTAGCAACAGTGATGGATAAAGCAGGTACGACCATTACATTGTTCAGCTTACCAGATCATTACCTAAATTCTTAGTGTTTATTAAGAAATCCATTGAATTTCAGCCTATTTTGAATGGATGGAGTAATGGTTTTTAACACAGTTACAAAAAATACGTTTGTAGATTTAGCAATAGTAGATTTGCCTTCTGGCTCGTATTTATTTTATGCTGAATTAGAGGGACATCAGCACAGAGAGATAATACATCTATGAAAAGTAGGCCAAGATACATTAGTTTTAGACAATTCTAATTGTCAAAATTATTAGATTTTTTCCATCTATTGCCCTAATTTATTCCTTTGAATCATGCGTTTTTCGATTAATTGTATAAGGTATTTATTGTCTTATTATTCTAAATTTCTCTTAAAGCATTTCGCATGAAAAACACAAAAGCTTTTAGATTATTTTCTTCCATTGTTCAAATGGCAAATGATATGAAGGAACTCGAATGGTTTTTTGGAAAACCATCTATAAGAGAAAACACCTTAATATCTGAATTATTTGATATTTTTAAACAATATTTAAAACACCCAAATGACAATGGATTTACTAATGAGGAGGTCTTCAATAGATTGTTTTCGAGTAAGGAGTTTAACGAAAAAAGCTTAAGGAATTTATGTTCCAGATTTTGTGGAATATTAGAAGATTACCTAGTTTACAACTTAAGTATAAATAATCCTGTCTATAGTAACTTTCTAACATCCAAATTCTATCAAACCAAAATAAATTTTGAATTTTCATTTTTGCATAAAATTGATACTATAATTAAAGGGAATTTGCCTGACAGTGAGGCTGAGAAGGCTTTAATCTTAGCTCAATCGGTAAATCCCATAGTATTTTATCCTAAAAAGAGTGTTCGGAACAAAGCGAAGTATAGCAATTATTTAGATTTAGAGTGGCAAAATAATTTAATTTACTGGAAAATCAGCGGTTTAAAATATTTTTGCGAAAAGCTCTTTCGTTTCCAAACACGGGGAGAGGAACTTGATGATAACTTTTACTTAGAATTAGAAAAATTAATGAGCTTCATTACCAAGGAAGATATTTCTTTGATTAGAGCCTTTTATTTAACCATTCTATTCTACAAAGAAAAAAACCAAACAAATTACAAAACTCTAAAAGACTATTTCATTAATAACTTTGAGACTATACATTCTAATCAAAGATTTATTTTCACTGGTCTATTCAATGGGTTAATATCTCTAGCTCACCCACACCGCTTGGAAGAACTATTAGAATTACAACTATTCGGTTTGGAAAATGGCCTTTTTGTCGAAAATGGAATTATTGACGAAGAACATTACTCTAATATTGTTCGGATTTTCTGCAAAATGAATCAAGTAGAACTAGCAAAGGAATTTGTGGAAACACATACCCCTTTCCTAGATGTTGACAAAAAAAGAAAAAAAAGCATTCAAGCCCGAGTAGCCTGCCATATAGCCTTTGCCAATAGTGATTTCGAAGAAGTCCTAGCGCAAGCCAATGAAATTAAGCTGCAAGAAAGACCTTATATGGTGGATCGTTACCTCTTTAGTCTGATGGCCAGTTGTGAATTGGGCGATATGGAGAACTTCTACAAAAAAGAACGGGGATTTAGAGAGTATATCAACAACAGCAAAGGCATGCAAGAACTTGGAAAAGAATATAAAACGAGCTATAAAAACTTCCTAAAACTAGTCATTTACATTGTAGAATCTCCTTACAAGTCTTACTCAAAGGACTATTTACTAGGAACCTTGACGGCTTGTAATGGATTTATTGCAGAATCAAAATGGCTAAAAAAGAAAATTAATTTACTATAAAAAGCACTCCTTTACTTAAATCATACATTTCATGTTAAAACAACGTTAAAAAGAAAATATCAACCAAAAAATCCAAAGAAATAATTGTATTTTTCGTTACTCTCACCATAATAGCATAAATTCTTAAGGAATTACGAAATACCTGACGGACTATATCTCAAAACCGAAAGTAAGTTCGTATATTCCACTTTCCTTTAAGGATTTGTATATACCCTAACGTTGAAGATTTATTGAATTAGGAATTCGAATGATCCGCGATAGCTATCGGGATACGAGTCGGCTATCAAGACTCCTAATATGATTAAGGTTTGCTTCTTAACTATTTAAGGCGTTTTTGACTCGCAACTTTGCAAGGAAACCAAACATTCCTTTATCGCATACCCTTCCTCAATATATCGTTCAAGCAATAGCAAAGAAAAAAATTATTAGCTCCTTCTATAACTGATTAAACATGATGAATGAATACAACCGAAGAGAGTTTCTCAAACTCTCTGGTTTGGGCGTTGGTTCTCTTATGGTGCCGGTATCTGTATTTGGGAATTCTGTCCCCTTGGGTTATCGTGCTCCAGAAATGGATCTTATCGCAAACAAACAACTAGCAGATACTGCACTCAATGCGGCAAAATCCCTAGGAGCCACATATACCGACATTCGTATAGGTCGCTACCTAAATCAATTCGTCTTTACTAGAGAGGAAAAGGTACGAAATATCGTCAACCGAGAGTCTTATGGTGCAGGGATCCGCGTCATCGCCAATGGTACATGGGGTTTTGCTTCCACCAATGATGTAACCACCGCGGGCATTGCTAAGGCAACAGCACTTGCAGTGCAAATTGCGAAGGCCAATTCACGCTTACAAGACGAACCTGTTCAATTGGTTCCTGTAAAAGGACATGGTGAGGTGAGTTGGAAAACACCTATTAAGAGAAATGCTTTTGATGTACCCATTCCTGAAAAAGTAGACTTGCTGCTCAAAGCGAATAGTGAAGCTATGAAAGCAGGCGCTAAGTATGTTAGTTCCAACCTATTCTTTGTTAATGAAAAAAAATACTTCGCCTCTAGTGAAGGGTCTTATATTGACCAAGATGTGCATCGTATTTGGCCAACCTTCACCGTTACAGGTGTTGATCCCAAAGAAGGGAAATTCAAAACACGGCAAGCGCTAAGCGCTCCTATGGGCCTAGGGTATGAATATCTAGAAGGACGAAAAGAGGATAAAATCGAAGGGCCTGGTGGCTTGACACATTATAATAGAAGCTACGATATTGTAGAAGATGCAACAGCGGCAGCCAAGCAAGTAAAAGAGATGTTGACGTCTGCTAAATCCGTTACGCCAGGGAAGTATGACTTAGTCCTAGATCCTAATCACTTGGGCTTAACGATTCATGAGTCTGTTGGGCATCCTCTTGAGCTGGATCGCGTACTAGGCTATGAGGCTAACTATGCTGGAACAAGCTTCGCTACCATTGACAAATGGAAAACGAAAAAATTCCAATATGGAAGTAAAATTGTTAATCTTTTTGCCGACAAAACGCAAGTGGGTTCCTTAGGTGGTGTTGGTTATGATGATGAAGGTGTAAAAACCAAGCGTTGGGATTTGGTCAAGGAAGGAATTTTGGTGAATTACCAAGCCATACGCGACCAAGCAAAAATCATCGACGAAGAAGAATCTCATGGCTGTTGCTATGCCGATAGCTGGAATTCGGTACAATTCCAACGAATGCCTAATGTTTCGCTAGAGCCTGGTCAAGAAAAATATTCGGCTAAAGATATGATCAAGGACGTAGAAAAAGGAATTTATATCGTAGGCCGTGGTTCTTATTCTATTGATCAACAACGCTATAACTTTCAGTTTGGTGGAACTTTATTTTATGAAATCAAGGACGGAGAGATAACTGGTATGCTCAATGATGTGGCTTACCAATCCAATACCCAAGAGTTTTGGAATTCCTGCTCTAAGATTTGCGATAAATCGGATTACCGAATGTTTGGTTCTTTCTTTGATGGCAAAGGCCAACCTTCACAAAGTAGTGCGGTATCGCACGGTAGTTCCACCACGCGGTTTGATCAAGTTAATGTTATCAATACCGCTAGAAAAATCTAAGTAACGTTGGCTTCAGCCGACAAGTTGTTCTCTAATGTACGATTTGAGAGAAGTATAGTAGGTAGAATCTAGATTATTATTTGCGTGCAAATCACAATAATCAGACACAGCGAACAACGAGTTACAAATTCCTTTATTAATCGAACCAACACACAACATATGCTTACTAAAGACGAAGCAGCCATATTACTAGAGAAGGTGATGAAGTTTTCCAAAGCGGATCACTGTACCGCCTCCTTAAGTGGAAGTCATGAAGGGAATATTCGCTTTGCTAGAAATACCGTTTCTACTAGTGGGGTGAATATAAATACCTCACTAAACATTACCTCCGCCTATGGTAAAAAAACGGGTACTACCTCTATCAATGAATTTGACGACGATTCTCTGCAACGAGCAGTGCGCCGTTCAGAGGAGTTGGCCAAACTTTCTCCTGAAAATCCGGAATATATGGAGCCCTTGGATGCAAGGGATTTTCCAGAATCCAAAACCTATGTAGATGCTGGAGCAGCGATAGAGCCTGAATACCGCGCCTTGAAAGCCATGGAATGCATCAAAGCCGTTAAGAAGCGAAACCTAGTAGCAGCAGGTTATTGGGAAGATAGCTTTGGGTTTAGTTCTTTCATGAATTCCAAAAGGTTATTCGCTTATCGAAGAGCGACTAGCGCTGACTTTTCCCTAACTGTCCGAACAGAAGACGGCACAGGCTCGGGATGGGTTACACGCGACTTCAATGATTATCGCAAAATGGATATTCTGGAAGCAACCAACATTGCAGCGACTAAAGCGGAGCTATCAAAAGGAGCGAAAGCCATTGAACCCGGGAAATATACGGTCATCCTAGAACCCGCAGCAGCGATTGGGCTGATGCGAAATATGTTTTTCAACCTTAACGCTCGTTCTGCTGACGAAGGACGTAGCTTCATGTCTAAAAAGGGAGGAGGTACAAAACTTGGTGAGCAAATCGTCGATCCAAGAGTCAATATATACTCCGATCCGATGAATCCTGACGTACCTAGCTCTACCTGGTC
>JAHDHB010000463.1 GCA_020631545.1 Saprospiraceae bacterium
GAAGCGATGTAGAGTAGGTTATTTTTAAAAAAATAGAGGATGGTGAATTTGTCTTTTTTAAGGCGAAGAGTTGTCTCCCTAGCTAGATTTTTGTACCTTAACTAGTGTTTGACCGAAAACAAATCCTATTCAAATACAAGGAGGGGAGGAGATAACTAGATGTAATTCAATGCCTGTGTTTGTGTTTGAATAACAGCAAATTGTAAGCATGCAACACTTTAAGCCTTAACAAAATAACTCAAACAAACCATGTTAGTACCTGATAGCCTAGAACCAGCGGAATCGAAATTGACTAAACCCCTACCATCTACTGAAATTCAAGGAGATGTGCTGTGGGTGTATCCATTTGAAGGAGAGTCTTTTAAGAAAATTTACTTAACAGAAAGCAAATCTGCTTGGATTACCGTCGAGTGGCTTTCGGAGGAATTGATCGATTATGCCACAACGAATTATCAGGAATTATTTGAGTTGCATCCAGCAGAACGAGGAAAAGTTATGGTCTTGTTTAAAGAAGTGGACTCTCCAAGATGGCATCGAAGTTATCTACGTACCCCCGAACGAGATAACAGCGTTATGATGAGTTATATGTACTCAGGAAAAACACCTTACAAAGACACGACTTTGCCCATTCAGTTTCAACCATTCTTAGATTATATAAATGAGCAAGAAGAAGGCGACAACTATAACCAGGTAATAGCAAACTGGTATGCTAACGGAAAGGATTACACGCCCGCACACAGTGACTGTCAAGTCGGTATGAAGCCCAACACAGGAATTGCCATTGCATCGCTATGTGAAGAAGAATGGTCGCCTCGTGAATTGCGGTTCACCCCTAAAAAATTGAAAGGAATCCCTAATGATAACCTTTTTCGACATGTAAAGGTAGAGATGAAACATGGTTCTATTATTACAATGTATGGAGATACTCAAAAGAAATTCCGACATAGCATAATCAAAAATCAAGCGATCAAGGCATCCCGCATTAGTCTGACCTTTAGGAAGTTCTAATAAAGTTTTTTTACAACCTAGAGTTGGCGAAGCCAGAACCAAGAAAAAAGCTTAGGTGTCTAATACATCACGTCCTGCTTATATGCTCTTAAATATCTTATATGGTTTAAAAATACGCCAAATCCACCTTTCACTTTCCACACAAAGAATCCTCATCTAAACACCCTCCAGTCTGATTTAACGATTCCACTAAATTTAGGCATACCTTTTGCTATCAGGGGAAACAGTTTTATCTTATTTTAATTTTACGGTATTTTTTATAAAAATCTAATTTTTTTTCACTTTTTTAAGAAAAAATAATAACTTGCTTGCATAAGTAGGTAGTTGACATCTAGATTTGTGTGAAAAATGTATTTGTTAAATGTCTTTTTTATCCCATTGTTAAATGATTAAGCTTAATTACATCTTTACCAGCTTGCTGATAATGCTTTCTTGTGTGCTTTTTGCACAACAGGAAACCTTAGGTGCGTTGTTGGGACAGATGCATGGGGTAGAAGCTATTAGACCTATTCATGTAGAGAAGCCTTATCAAACGGCTTTTGAAATCAAATTCCGCCAACCCTTAGATCATTCGAATCCTACTAGCCTTGGATTTACGCAACGGTTATACCTTTCTCATGTTGATTACAATAAACCAATGGTTCTTGTAACGGAAGGTTATGCGCGTGATCGAAATGCTACGTATGAATTGTCGAAATACCTTAGAGCTAATCAATTAATCGTTGAACATCGCTACTTTGGAAAATCTGTACCGGATTCTTTGCAGTGGGAATACTTAAAAATCAAGCAAGCAGCAGATGACCATATGGCCATAATAAAGCAATTCAAAAAGCTTTATAAAGGAAAATGGATAAGTACAGGGATTAGCAAGGGGGGACAAACATCGCTTTACCTTAAATACTTTTATCCTGACGCTGTAGATGCTACGGTTCCTTATGTAGCGCCTATAAATTTAGCCTTAGAAGATCCTCGAATTTATGAGTTTTTGCGTAGTGTGGGGGATGAAGAGTGCCGTACAAAAATTTTTAATTTTCAACGTAGACTGTTGGAAAAAAGAGCGGAAATATTACCCTTAGCAAAATGGTATTCTAAGGGTAAGGGATTCACCTTTAATCGGATAGGTCTTGAAGCTGCCTTCGAATATGCTGTGCTAGAATATTCTTTTTCCTTTTGGCAATGGGGGCTAGATTGTACGGATATTCCAAGTGAAAATGCTTCCACTGATGAACTCCTAGAAAACCTCATCAATACAGTAGGATTCTCCTTGTATATGGATGAAGGAATTGCTTATTATGAGCCTCATTTCTATCAAGCGATAAATGAGCTGGGATATTATGGCTTTGAAACAAAAGGATTTGAAGATTTATTGAAAGTTGTAAAAGAACCTACGAACACTATTTTTGCTCCTGAAGGAACTGTAGAGAAGTTTGACCCAACTTTAGCTCAAAATATCCATAAGTGGTTGACGAAGAAAGGAGAGCGGATAGCCTACATCTACGGAGAATTGGATACCTGGTCGGCTACGGCGCTTTATCCAAAGGCCAAGCTGGATGCCCTACAAATTATGATGTCTAACCGTGCTCATGGAGATGCACGAATAAAAAATATGACTTTGGAAGAAAAAGCGCGTCTAAAAAGTAAGTTAGAAGCTTGGTTATCGCTAAAACTTCCTGATTTCAACTAAACCACTACTGTAATATCATTTTTTTCTATAAACCGTTCTATACCCTCATCACTTCATTATTTTTCACCTTCAAAATTTTTAACATGAAAAACTTATTTTCCCTACTGGTATTAGTGCTAATGTCTAGTATCTTTACCTCATGCATGAAGGAGAGTTTAGTATTTAACGAAGAAAACGTTATTGAAACACCCCCTACAATTAATGAACAAGCAAGAATCAATGCTAGAGAAGATGTTGAAATTACACCTGCTGATTTTGACATTACTTTAACCTCTACAACCTTGGCTGCTGGCCAACACTACGAGGCGGGTATGGTTACGACTGGGATCTACTCGGACCCAAAAACTAACGAGCACTTCTATACTGTTTACATGGACCTTTCTGGTACGGATTGGGTAGCAGGAACGACGCATATTTATGCTGGTGCTGGTGGTTATGATGCTCTTCCATTGAATGGCGGAGGAAGCATGGCGCCTGGTCAATTCCCATATGGAAGTGGCGAGATAGCTATCGGTGATATCCTTGCTGATATGGAAGCAGGTGTTTATGACCAAACTATTGTTTATATGATTCCTCTTGATGAGCTAGTGAATGCTGGTAGCGGAGAGAATTGCTTTACAACACTTATTCATGCTGAGGTTTACCAAATCGAAGGTGAAGTTGGAAATCCTAATAATCCACTTAGCGTAGCAGGTTCTGAGACCGCTTGGCAGAGTGGTACTCCATTGAATGGAGGTAATGGCCAGAATAAAAAGGATAAGAAGAATGGAAACGGAAATGGCGGTGGCAATTGGGCCATGTACAATACCGTTTGTTTGTAATTCTTTCGATTTTTTCTACTGAAAAAAGGAGAGCCAAGTTAATTTGGCTCTCCTTTTTTTATCGGAAGAAAACTTAAATAAGACATCTTTTTTTAGAAAATAGCAAGTTTTTTAGCCTTTTGTAAGAAATGGATTTATTGTTGAATAACATACATAGTAAAAGTGTAAAAAAGTGACAGGGAATGTTGCTTTTTTTGTGGGCAGGATATGAAGGGGGAAGCTATTTGCGATATTTCTTAAATATGTATACCAATAGTTTCGTAGATCATAAGCTTAGTTTTGTGAACAGAGGCTTCTGAGCTTTGTAAAAGCTACTTCACAAAATCGAAATTTAGTTATATTCTACAATTATGTCAATGGAGGTATACATCGAGAATTTACTTGCAATTTTGCGCTGTTTATAGCATCTTTGAGTACAGAATAGAGTAACACAATAGGGAGCCACCTGATCAAAGAACTTCGTCCTGGTTTTATTATTTGAAAAAATCTTCTGTTATAGGATTATCGTGTCACAGAGAGGTGTTTTCAATACTAAAAACCTGAGAAAAGAATTGCGATATTCTAACTCAGATGGGACTTAGGTATCTAGCACATATTATTCACATAGTTTATCCCTTAGTTAAGGAACTTTTCGAAAATTCATTCAGTTTTTAATATGACGAGCGTTTTGTTCCATGATTTTCTCTTTCTTTATTAACAAACAAAACTTTTTTTAGATGAAGAACTTACTCACCTTTCTGGCTACGCTTATGCTAGTCAGTATTTTTTCTTCTTGTGTGAAGGAAAACACCACACTGGTTGATGCGATTCAAGACGCTAATGTTATTGCCGAAAAAGGCACAACAAGCTCTATCGCAGCAAAAGATGTCCTTTCTCCTGCCGATTTGGACATTAACTTAATTGAAATTGATATGATGGCTGGACAGAACACTGTGGCTGGTTCTGCTATTGTTGGAGTTTACTCTGATCCTAAAACTCAAGAGCACTATTTAGCGGTTTTCGTTGATATGTCAGCTTATGATTGGGTGGCTGGTACGACGCACATTTATGCTGGAGATGCAAGCATGGTTCCTCTTAATAGTGGAGGCAATCCACAAATTGGAAGTTTCCCATACGGAAGTGGTAACATTAACATTGCGAATGTTTTAGCGGATATGGACGCAGGTACTTATGACCCTGTTTCTATCTTTACAATGCCATTGGATTTAATGGTTGATCCTGCTTCTAATGACTATTGCTTTGATATTATGATCCACGCTGAGGTCTTCCAAATCGATGGTGACCCAGGTAATCCTAAAGATCCTTTATCTATCGTAGGTTCTCAAACTGCATGGGCTAACGGTACACCAGTTACACCTAAAATGCTTAAATCAGGTACGGTTACTACAACGTTGAACAAGGGAAGCTGGGCAATGTCTAATGAAATCTGCTTAAACTAAGAGCTACTTGCTTTAAATAAGAATCAACATTTTGAAGGGAGCACAATTGTGCTCCCTTTTTTTATGCCTGAAACACTCGTTCTTAGCTCTTCTCATCTCCTTCCAATCAGTGGGAATATTGGAAAGTACGAGGCGTCCACTCTGGCTATATTCCTAAAAAGATGTAAGATCTGTATGAAATTTTTTCAAAAAAAAAGCGCTTAGACTAGGGGAAGAAAATTTATTTAACATCTTGCTTACCAGTATTACAGAACTAGATGAATATAAAAATCAGCTTTTTTGAGCCTTCCAAACATTAAGCGTACTGATTTGTTTTATCTGATTTTGCCGTTTTAGTTTGTATGATTTCCCTTTTTATTTTCTCAAGAGGATTCTAAAATGCTTAAAAAATAGTTTTTTGGCATAACCAAAATAGTGTTTGAGGTAGAAACCGACATTTATAGCCTTGGTAAATAAAGGATTTACATGTTTTTTACAGAAATTTCAGGTCGTCCACCTCTTAAAAATTATCGTGAATTCCCTCTCGATTCGGGTTTCTCAAGTAGTTAGCCGCTTGACCATTTCACATCGTGAAGAAAGTTCATGATAATTGTTGAATGCCAAAGTATTTGCAGGAAACCGAAAACTCGACGCGGTACGTTTGAGGCGGCTGCTTTGCGCGAGGGCTAACGTGCTGCGTTTTTGCTGTGGCAGACTGTTCAAGCAAGTACTCAAATTTAGGACCTGTTCTCAAAACGCAGCACGTCCAGCTATTCCACAAGGCAGCCGCCTCAGACGTACCGCGTTGAGCCTTGTTGCAACTGAGGAAAGTTCTGCTCAGTGCTTTTCTCCTGTGGTATTTT
>JAHDHB010000464.1 GCA_020631545.1 Saprospiraceae bacterium
ACTCTCTACTCTCTACTCTCTACTCTCTACTCTCTACTCTCTACTCTCTACCAAACGCAACTTGTCGGCTAAAGCCAACGTTACGGTAAAATTTCTGTGCGAAAATAAAACTCATTATCAGTTGCTTAGGGTGTGGGGTAAGCATTTTTTTTGTAAAAACCTTTGATTTTGTTGTAAATCAACTTACCTTTGCCATCCGATTGGCCAAGCTAGGTCGATTATGTGATTTTCACTATTACATTTTTAAAATATTTCAAGCGTGAAAACATTAAGTTACAGTACGAAGTCGGCAAAGCCACAAGAAGTGGTACGCGCCTGGTATGTCGTAGATGCAGAAGGAGAGGTATTGGGTCGTCTTTGTTCCAAAATCGCTCAAGTCCTTCGCGGCAAGCACAAAGCTTCCTATACACCACATGTGGATTGTGGAGACAATGTGATTGTTATCAATGCCGATAAAGTTAAGTTAACTGGCAATAAGATGGATGACAAGATCTACTTACATCACACAGGTTATCCTGGAGGTCAACGTTCCATCAATGCTAAGCGCTTGGTGGCTAAAAAACCTTATGCTTTGGTAGAGAATGCAGTAAAAGGCATGCTCCCTAAGAACAAGCTAGGAAAGCAGATGTTCAAAAAATTATTCGTTTACGCTGATGAGAAGCATCCACATGCTGCACAAAAGCCACAACCATTTAAATTTTAGTATCGGATATGGAAATGATAAATGCACTAGGAAGGAGAAAAGCCTCCGTTGCTCGCGTTTACCTTACTCAAGGTGAAGGGAATATCACTGTAAACGGAAAGCCTTATGATGTATATTTCTGTCAGGCACACGTTCAAAATATTGTTACCGACGCGTTAAAAACTGTAGAGGTAGACAAGCTATACAACCTAAATGTAAACGTAGTTGGTGGTGGTTTCAAAGGCCAAGCCGAAGCTATCCGTTTGGGTATCGCTCGTGCTTTAGTAAAAATCAACGAGGAGTTTAGAGTACCACTGAAAACGAAGAAATTTCTTCGTCGTGATCCTCGTGTGGTTGAACGTAAAAAATACGGTAAGCCTAAGGCAAGGAAAAGCTTCCAGTTTAGCAAGCGTTAATCCTATTTTTGAACATCCAGTGGGGTGCTGGTTTTTACTTGACATCCTACCATCTAAGATATATAAATCATGGAAAAACCGACTTATAAAGAGTTGTTGGATGCCGGTGTACACTTCGGCCATCTAAAAAAGAAATGGAATCCTAAAATGCTTCCTTACATCTTCATGGAGCGCAAAGGAATTCATATCATCGACCTTAACCGTACTTCAGAATGTATGGAGCGTGCTGCAAACGCGCTTCGTTCTATAGCCAAATCCGGCAAAAAAATCTTGTTTGTAGCGACTAAAAAACAAGCAAGAATCATCGTTTCAGAAGCTGCTAAAAGTGTCAATATGCCTTACGTAACCGAGCGTTGGTTAGGAGGTATGATGACGAACTTCTCGACTATCCGAAAGTCGATCAAGAAAATGCAGAACTATGATAAGATGCTAGCTGATGGCACCTTAACAAACGTTACTAAGAAGGAGCGTTTGATGATTACTCGTGAGAAAACTAAATTAGAGCGTGTACTTGGTGGTATTGAGCAGCTTAATCGCTTGCCTTCTGCTGTCTTTATCGTAGATATACACCATGAGCACATTGCACTAGCTGAATCTCACAAGTTGGGACTACGTACCTTTGGTATGGTAGATACCAATTCAGATCCAAACTTAGTCGATTTCCCTATTCCTGCAAATGATGATGCTTCTAAATCAGTGGCTATTGTTACACAATACATGACCGCTGCGATCAAGGAAGGTTTGGAAATGCGTAAGCGTGACAAAATGGAAAGAGAAAGCTCTAGAAAGTAAAATTTCTCTACGTTTTTGATTAAATAAAGGGTGCGGAGAAGGCGTTTTCTCCGCATAATTCAAATAATCAAAGCACTAACGTAAGTTTCTTTTTCAGTTAAATAAATCCTATGAAAAGAATGGAACTTTAGCTATGGTTTAACCGTTATAGTGTTTTATCTTTTCAACTAAATAAAAATCTACGTTTAAACAACAAACAATGATGAGTGTTAAAATTTCAGCCAAGGACGTTGCCAAATTGCGCAAAGCCACTGGTGCCGGCATGATGGATTGCAAAAAGGCGCTTGTAGAAGCTAATGGTGATATGGAGGCTGCCAAGGATTACCTTCGGAAAAAAGGGCAGAAGCTTGCTGCCAAACGTGAAGATCGGGATACCAACGAAGGTGTTGTTATTGCCCTTACTTCAACTGATAACAAAAAAGGAGTTGTCGTAAATCTTAGCTGCGAAACTGATTTTGTAGCAAAGAACGAAGACTTTGTCAATTTTGCTAAGAGCATCGCTCAATTAGCACTTGACAAATTTCCTTCTTCTGCCGAAGAACTATTAGCACTTCAAACTGAAGGCATGACTTTGGGCAACAAAATCACTGAGCAAATTGGTGTTATCGGTGAAAAACTAGCTGTATCTAACTATGAGACTTTAGAGGCTGAGTACGTTGTTCCTTATATCCATGCAGGTTACCGTAGAGGTGTTTTGGTTGGTTTGAATAAAACAGGTGATTTCATCGAAGCAGGGAAAAACGTGGCTATGCAAGTTGCTGCTATGAGCCCTGTTGCTGTAGATAAAGAGGGTGTTGATGCTTCTATCATTCAAAAAGAAATTGAGATTGGTATGGAGCAAGCTCGTGAGCAAGGCAAGCCTGAGGCTATGTTGGAAAGAATTGCTCAAGGGAAATTGGGTAAATTCTACAAAGAGAACACCTTACTCAACCAAGAATATGTAAAAGGTACCAACAAAGAAACTGTCGGCGCATACTTAAAGAGTATCGATAAAGACTTAACGGTTACGGCATTTCGACATGTTGGTTTAGGAAAATAATTTCTAAAGAGAGCGAATTTTTATTCGCTCTTTTTTTTTGTCCGTTTCTAATAACCGTCGATTTTTAATTCTTAATTGCGGCGCTGCCGCCCTATTATGGCAAAATATAAAAGGATTCTTCTCAAACTTAGTGGCGAATCACTAATGGGAAAGCAAGCATTTGGCATTGAACCTAGTATGTTGGCGCATTATGCTGGAGAAATCAAAAAGATTGTAGATCAAAAAGTGGAAGTCGCTATTGTTATTGGTGGTGGAAACATTTTTAGAGGTTTACAAGCTGCTGATTCCGGAATTCCTAGGGCTCAAGGTGATTATATGGGCATGCTCGCTACCGTCATGAACGGGATGGCTCTTCAAGCAGCTCTAGAGAATATTGGTATTTATACTCGTCTTTTATCTGCTTTAGAAATGAAGCAAGTGGCTGAGCCTTACATCCGTAGAAGGGCTATACGACATCTAGAAAAAGGTAGAGTTGTTATCTTCAGTGCTGGTACAGGAAATCCTTACTTTACCACTGATTCTGCTGCTGCTCTTAGAGCCAATGAAATCAATGCGGAAGTCATTTTAAAAGGTACTAGGGTTGACGGTATCTATTCTGCTGATCCTGAAAAAGACCCTACGGCTATTCGATATGAAGCCATTTCCTTTGATGATGTTATTCGTGCAGATTTGAACATCATGGACATGACAGCGTTTACGCTTTGCAGGGAAAATAACGTTCCTATCATCGTTTTTGACATCAATAAGGATGAAAATCTTCTACGGATCGTCCAAGGAGAACAAGTCGGTACTTTAGTGGATACTGCGGTATAATGCTATTTTTTCAGTAACCCCTGAATTAATTCATTCAAGGGCTACTGAAAAAACGCTTCGTACCTTCGAAAAATCAAATCGATAGGATAAAAAAACCTTTCTACTTTTTACCAATCAAGTAATTCCAGCCTTTTTCGTTAAAAAACGTTAAAACTCTTTGGTTACTTGACCTTACTTGCCTATGCTAAGACTAAAGTGCTTATCTTTGCACTCCAAATTTTTACTACAAAAATAGCAATCCAATACATGGACGTTCTAATAATGGTGGCACAGTTGATTCTGAGCCTTTCGATTCTCATCGTTTTACACGAAGGAGGGCACTTTTTTCCTGCCAAGTTTTTCGGTATTAAAGTAGAAAAATTCTACCTTTTCTTTGATCCTTATTTCTCCCTTTTCAAATTCAAAAAAGGGGAGACAGAATATGGTATCGGTTGGCTTCCACTTGGGGGCTATGTGAAGATAGCAGGGATGATTGACGAAAGCTTCGACAAGGAGCAAATGGCTAAAGACCCCGAACCTTGGGAATTTCGCTCTAAACCTGCTTGGCAACGCCTTATCGTTATGATTGGAGGAGTTACAGTCAATTTCATTCTTGGGTTTCTGATTTTCGGAGCAGTTTTATTCACTTGGGGCGATGATTTCTTGCCTGCCGAGAATGTTAAGTATGGTGTTTATGCCGATTCTCTAGCTACAGCTATTGGTTTCCAAGAAGGAGATATTCCTATCGGCGTCAATGGTGACAAACTAGTCCAATTTAGTCACCTTCGACGAGATATGATCATCAAGGAAGCTACAACCGTACAAGTAAAAAGAAATGGCCAAACGGTTGATATCCCCATCTCTAAAGAGCATATAACTCAAATACCTGGTTACAAGGGGGATTTCTTGCTCCCGCGCTTTCCTTTCGAGATAGATACGGTATTGCAAAATAAACCTGGTGCTAAAGCTGGTTTTAAGGAAAATGATAAAATCATCGCTTTCAATGGAAAACCTTCCTTATATTTCACTGATTTTCTGGCTAATGCACGGGATAACAAAAACAAGGAAGTAGCTGTTACTGTCTTACGGGGTTCCGATACGCTAACCCTGAATCCCGTTGTCAGTGAAGAAGGACGGGTAGGTATAGGCGCAAAATCACAGAAAGATTATTTAGAATTTCAACATCGCGACTATACCTTTGGGGAAGCTTTACCCGCAGGCTATCACAAAGGGATGGAATTCTTAAGTAATACCATCAAGAGCTTCGCTTTGATGTTTAAAGGAACGGTAAAAGCTAAAGACAGCCTTGGTAGTTTTATCTCTATCGGAAAGCTCTTCTCTCCTTCTTGGGATTGGCATAGCTTCTGGAATATTACGGCCATGCTTTCGCTTATCTTGGCCTTCATGAACATTCTCCCTATTCCTTTATTAGATGGTGGTCACGTCATGTTCTTGCTCTACGAAATGGTTACAGGTCGATTGCCGAACGAGCGTTTCCAGGAAATTGCTTCGATGATTGGCCTCTTCCTTCTCATGGCTTTGATGCTTTATGCTATTGGTCTTGATATTTTCCGTGCTTTGGGATGGATTTAAGTTTTCACGTAGAATGCATGTTTTTCTGTAACCCCCGAATTCATTCGGGGGATTGGGGAACGCAGCACCCGAATGAATTCGGAACACAGCACCTCGAACACAGCCCCCCGAATGAATTCGGGGGCTACAGAAAAACCACCACGACACCTTGAATACCAGCCTAAAATACAGCTTCAAATCATCACTTGACAATAGATGCTTATCCTTCAAAAAAATGCTATAAAAATCATTTCCAATTCTCCATTCTTAATTAAAAAAAGGTGAATTATTTTCAATTTTACGATATTCCTGTTTCCTTTTTGCCTGATGAAAAAATGATAAAACGCCGTTTTTATGCATTTAGCAAGAAATATCATCCTGACTTCTATACGCTGGAGCCAGAAGAGAAGCAAGCAGAAATTTTAGAGTTGTCTAGCTTGAATAATGAAGCTTATCGCTGCCTTTCTAACTTCGACCTACGGAT
>JAHDHB010000465.1 GCA_020631545.1 Saprospiraceae bacterium
TTGGTAGTGCAAATGAGCTGGCCCCCATCTTAAACCACCCGTATCTCCAGCAATTAAATAAATCGGATTGGAGTATTTCTTAAGCAAGGGTATAATTACTGTCCAAAAATTTGTCTGCTTCGCCTTTCCTTCCATCGAATTCATGCCTCCCCAGTAAGGACCATTGGGCATACCATTCGTTACCCAAAGATAAGGATGGAAAAAGATGAAAATATTTTGAACACGCTTTGATTTTTGACGGAGTTCTTTCTTGAAAAAATCGAGTTGCTCGCCTATAATGTTCCAGTTATCCTTTAAACCATCCAATACGATAAACAAGTCATTCCCATGCTCAAAACTGTAAAATGTCTTGCCATACCGAGCCTCGAAAACATTAGGCGTGAGGAGGTCGTGATTACCTACCGTTAAGTGAATAGGAATGCCCAACTCTTGAATTCGCTTATCCAATTGTTCCCATTCTTCTATATCGCCATTGCGCACTAAATCACCTGTAAATACCCCAAATTGGATACTAGTATCTTGCCGAATAAACGGAAATTTCTGGACAAACCTAGGATGTATCAGCTTGTCATCTTTGCCTGGATTTCCATAAACATGACCCGCTACAAGGAAGGCGTAAGGGGAAGGTTCAAAAGATGGTGTGGGTTGGCAACTACTAAGGAAGATTAGTAGCAAAAACAAGGAAAAGCAAGGATTTATAGTGTTTTTTAAAGGCACAGCTATTGACTTTTTATTTTTCCAGAAGAAAAAGACGCACTTCCTTCATCCAATTTTCCAGCAACTCCAAACCACATTCCGTTAAAATAGATTCTGGGTGAAACTGGACGCCTACAATTGGATATATCGGATGACGAACAGCCATCACCTCCCCATGCGTAGTGCTAGCGGTAATTTGAAGCGTAGAGCGTTTTAGTTTTTTTAAGACTAAAGAATGGTAGCGCATCACGCGCAATGGATTAGGCAAATTCGAAAAAAGATGCTGTCCATTATGGACGATATCAGAAGTTTTGCCGTGCATGGGAAGCTTAGCTTTTTTCAATTTAGCCCCAAAATACTCCCCAATACCCTGATGACCAAGGCAAATACCTAAAATCGGTTTCTTGTCATGATAATGATGAATCAACGACATCATTAAGCCAGCCTCTCTAGGCGTTTTAGGGCCAGGCGAAAGCACCAAAGCATCAAAATCCATTGCTTTTACAGCTTCCAAGGAGTATTCATCGTTTCGTATCACATTACAATCAGCCTCCAAACGTAAGAAATAATCATACAAATTGAATGTAAAAGAGTCGTAATTATCGACAAGAAGAATCTTTATTTTTGCACTACTTTCCAAAAAAATAAACGTATTGAAGTGAGTTTGATGGTGTTGTGTTCGTTGAGGATTAGGGAGTAAAAGCCTTGTTAATGAGTGTCTTGTGGGGTATTGGACGGGGGGGTAATAAAATGAATTATTCTGAGGACAACCACAAGGAATTGTCACTACAGGTATTCACGAGTGAGGCAGCTCACGAACCTCTTGCCCAGATGTTAAGCATCGTTGTGCTAAAGGCACCATATTTTGCAGCGAAGCGATCAAAATTATTAAAAACTCAGTGTCCCGCAATTTTCGATAGCTGTCGCAGATAAACTCCTCACTCCTGATAACTATAACTATTGTGGATAACTACTAACTTTTAACTACAAACATTTCCATTAAATTCTCCCACATATCACGAAAGAAAGGGAAAATCGTTCTTATGATGTTAAACCCTTTATCAGGTATATTTTCCAAGAAATGGTAAGACAAAGAACGTTCTTTAGCAGCTTCCGAGATCAAAAAAGCCTTATCGGCGAAAGCAATAAGACAACTGTATAAAAACAAGCCAATACCGACCAAAAGCAAAGCCCCAGCAATTTGATTCAAAGCATTTAGGCGCACCTTTTTTAAGCCCTTTTCAAGTACCTTTGCCGTTAAACGAACCAGCAAAACAGTACCAATAAACGTTAATAAAAATGCAATAACAGGCATCAGAGGAGAAAGACCACCATCCTCAGCGCGAAACAGATCGGCGACAAAAGGGGTCAATCTTAAAGCAACGCCAAAACCAATAAGCAAGGAAAGCGTCATAAACAACGTTTGAATAATCCCTTGCTTAAATCCTGTATACAAACAATATACAACCACAACGCCTAGTAAAATATCTATTAGCAAAACCGCTCTTTTTAATTGAAATGGCTGAGTCTACTTCGAAAAGTAGGAATTAATGATAAAATACGATTTATGATGTAAGAGGTATGAAGCCTTCATGGCGTAAATCATTATTTGCTAGCAAATAATAAAGCACATATTTCTTAAGTCTTTCATTTTATCTTGCAGCAGAGTGAGAATGGGACGAAAGGATTGAATAAACGTTGAACAAATTTCGTCCCATTCTATTATCTACAAACTACCCAAGTATGCTTTTTACAATGGAAGAAATTACTCTTCCATCTGCGGAGCCAGCCAGTTTTTTACTTGCGATACCCATCACTTTCCCCATATCCTTCATAGAAGTAGCGCCGACCTGTGCAACAACTTCTTCGACCACTTTTTTAATATCTTCTTCGCTCATAGCTTCCGGCAAAAACTCTTGGATGACTTCAATCTCAGTCGCTTCTACGGCTGCTAGATCCTCTCTGCCTTTCTCCTTGTAAATAGCTAGAGATTCCTTGCGTGACTTGACCAATTTTTGAAGCATTTTGATCTCATCTGCCTCTGTCATTTCTGCTCCACTACCCGAAGTTTTTTGTAGTAAAATAGCAGATTTCACAGCGCGTAAAGCCGTCAATTTTTCTTTTTCCTTGTTTTTCATGGCACTTTTCATCGCTGCCATGATTTTGCCTTCTAGACTCATGATTAATGATTTAGACTATGTACTAATTATCGAACGCAAAAGTACAATTTTTTACAACTATATTTGCATTGTAAGGTCGCATTCAATTAAGTAAACAAAAATAGAAGGAAATAATTCCGTTTGGGGTGGATTTTGTAGGAGAGAAGAGCCTACTTTTGCGCTATGTCTTTGTATAAGGTTGTTTTTTAGTGAATTTTCGGCGTAGTCGTGATATGTTATTGGTTTGTTTTCATTATCGCTACTACTTGATTTATAGTAAGTCCTGAAATTTGAGCAGTTAATTCTACGGACATTTTATTTAAGATGCATCTCAACGCAACTTCTTGCCTTTCATTTAATTTACCTTTCTCTTCACCCTTTTCCATACCTTTTTCCATACCTTTTTCCATGCCTCTTTTCATACCTCTTTCCTCAGCACGTTCTTCTGCCAGCTCAATTCTTCCTCTTTCATCTTGTATTGCAATAAAAGCATTATCGTAGGCGATTAATTCATTTTTTGTCCAAGAAAATTTATTGGCGTCCTTATAAGCATTAAGGAGTCCTTCATCATCCGTGTTTTCTGGAATGGCATCTAACCCTTTAGCATCTTTGAAAAAGAAAACCCATTTTTCAACCAGTGTTTTTAGTTCATGAACTTTTAGTTTGAATTTAGGAAGCTCAATGAAGGTATATTTTATATCATCTAGCTCATTATCCAATGTTTCTTCGTCTAAAGTTGAATGATTGGATAAGTAACTTTTGTTTTTAAAATGCTCAAAGTCTAAAATTCCAATAAAAAAAGTAGGATTTAGTAAATGATACTTTTCGCCACTTTCGATTTGCATCGAAAAATCACGAGCAGCATAATATTGCACTCTTTTGGAAAAACCTTTTGCTGAAGCTACTTGCATTTCAACAATATATTGTCTTCCTCGTTCATCTTTTGCTTTTACATCAATAATAGATGCTTTTTCTCCTGCAATCCTTGGGAATTGATATGGATTAGCTATTTCCGCTTCCACGATTCGTTCTTGGCCTTCAAATCTTAAAATAGCGTTTAAGAATGAAATTAAGCTTTTAGTCTTGTTTTCATTGCCGAATATTTTGCGAAATGCGATATCGTTAGTTACATCTACAAATGCCATAGCTTGATTAATTTACGTTCTATCTTGATTAACCACAATTTACAAAAAAATGTTCCCAAAAATAGTGTTCAATCACAAGAATTGTTGTGAATACAACTAGAATATGGAGGAGAAATGTGATTTTGTTCATCAAACATTCTTGACGGGGTAAGATAGATGCTCCCGTTGCTCTACACTATTTAGATGGAGTCTAAATAACAAGCCCCCATTAAAAATGCATAGTCAAGCCTATTTATTTTACGAAGGCTTTATATCTTTGCACTGAATTTCGAAAAACGGTAATAATTGTAAGAAACTTCGTGCTTTCATGGGGTTTGCTTCTAGACCAAAATCTATAAATTTTGAAAAGTTCAATCATACGTTTTGCATTTATGCTGCTTTGCCTGTCGGCAGTTCAAGTCGCTGATGCTCAGTCTTTATTAGCTTCTAGTGGGTCGAATATTTTTCTGGGGGGACTAGCAGTTATTGTCTTTCTAGCATTGATTGCTGCTGTGGTTTTTGTAGCGGATAACTTGCTTCAAATCGAAGCTAAGCGCTTGGGGGTAGATAAAGGTTCTGCTAATTATTCCATCTTTCCTCGTTATAAGGAGTTGTTTGGAAAGAAAGTGCCTGATTATCTAGATAATGAAGAGGTAACACACTTGACTAAAGGGCACGACATTAAACTTGCGGGAGCCGCTAATGAAGTGTTGAATGAAGATGTAGCTGGAAAAACATACAGTATTCGCCCTAAGGATTTTATCGGCATGTCTCCTATTCCTAAAATTCTTTTTGCTGAAGGAGATAGGGTAGAAGCTGGAGATATTTTATTTTACGATAAAAAACGACCTGAAATCAAATACGCTGCTCCTGTTAGTGGTGAATTGACTTCTATAACGAGAGGCGAAAAACGTAGTATTGATGATATCATTATTACTGCGGATAACGACATTACTTTTAAGGCGTTACCTGCTTTCGACTTAGCAGAAGGTACTCGCGAAGAATTGAAAGAATATCTTTTAGCGTCAGGTGTTTGGCCATTCATTCGTCAACGTCCTTTCGATACCGTTGCAGATCCAGCAGATACGCCCAAAGCTATCTTCATTTCTACCTTTGATTCAGCGCCTTTAGCGCCTAATCTTAATTTTGCTGTACAGGGCAAAGAAACTTACTTCCAAGCAGGTATTCGCGTTTTGCAGAAACTAACAGATGGCGTAGTACATTTAGGGCTTAATGCAGACTTGAATGAAAAACCTTCTACCGTTTTTACCTCTTCAAGAGGGGCTAAGAAAAACTGGTTTCAAGGAGCGCATCCAGCAGGAAATGTAGGTATTCAGATACACCATACGGATCCGATTAACAAAGGAGATGTCGTTTGGGTGCTTAATGCTCAAGACCTTATTATAATAGGTAAGCTTTTCCTAGAACAAAAATATGATGCAGAGCGTGTAGTAGCGCTTACTGGCGCGGAGTTGTTGAATACTTGCTATGTAAAAACTCGTATCGGTGCAAATATCAAGAATTTTGTTGATGGTAATCTTCGTCAAGATCACGTTCGCTGTGTTTCGGGAGATGTATTGACTGGACGTCAAATCGCTAAAGACGGGCATTTAGGTTTCTTTGATGACCAACTTACGGTTTTGAGGGAAAATGACAACTATGAGATGTTTGGCTGGTTATTTCCTACAACTCCACGTCCGTCATTATCATCTAGTTTCCCTAGCTTTTTTGCTAAAGGAGAAAACTATGAAGCAGAAACGAACACACATGGGGACAAACGCGCTTTCGTTGTTAC
>JAHDHB010000466.1:0-1538 GCA_020631545.1 Saprospiraceae bacterium
ATGAAATGTGGATTTGGCGATTTTTAACCATATAAGGCTTATAAGAAGACATAAGGATAACGTAAGATGCTAGACGTAAAAGATTTATAAGGAGGTCTGCGACCTTTTTAAGACATATAAGCTAAACACTTTTTTGGCTTCTTCCTTTGTACTAGAATCTAATCGATTTTTACGGAATAAATGAAAACTTTAGGAAATTCCAAACTCAAAGACTCATGTGGACTTGGCATAAAAGTAAAATAATTAAAATAGTAGATGAAACGTCTACCACGAAGCGTTTTTGGATAGAAGTTTCTGATTTAGAAAAGATAGAATTCAGGGCGGGGCAATTCATTACGATGGATTTGCCTATCCATAAAAAACGGTTGAAACGTTGGCGGAGCTACTCCATCGCCAATGCTCCTGACGGTACGAATATCCTAGAACTTTGTATCGTTTACCTAGAAGGTGGCCTAGCTTCTGAATACCTTTTTAAGGAAGTAAAAGTAGGGGATGAGCTGACGTTTAAAGGGCCTACGGGCGTATTTACGCTACCGCAAGAACTTGAAAATGATATTGTTCTCATTTGTACAGGTACAGGCGTAGCCCCTTTTCGAAGTATGATTTGGGACATCTTTGAACATAAAAAAGCACATCAAAAAATTCATCTTATCTTCGGTACACGCTACGAAAAAAACATTCTCTATCGTAAGGAATTGGAGGAGTTGGAGAAGCAATGGCCTGATTTTTACTATACCGTGGTGCTTTCTAGAGAACGTGATTGGGCTGGTTATCAAGGATATGTCCACCCCGTTTATGAGAAGTTGTACCAAAAGCATGAGCAGACTAAATTTTACCTTTGTGGTTGGCAAAATATGATTGACGAAGCTAAAGAACGCTTGCTTGCCATGGGGGTAGAGAAGGAAAATATTGTTTATGAATTGTATGGATAGTAACAAGGAGGTGGCCTCCATTCAAAATAAACGGCAAGGTATGCCGATTTACCCTTTAACATGAGTACCTTTGCACCCAATTTTGATTTTATTCATAAGGAACTACTAAATAGTACTTAGCAACAGGGAGATTTACACCTATATTTTTTCAGTAGAAAAAATTATGCTCAAACATTCTAACGCCTAACACCTCGCCCCTGCATCTAAGCCATTAACACCTCATTTTCAAAGCAAGGGCTATTTTTGCGGTGTTAATTTCAAGTATTCCTAAAAAACAAAAGCAACATGCAAGCAGATGTAAAACATGTCGTGACTTTGAGTTATGAGTTGAGACAAGATAATGAGCAAGGTAAGGTGATTGAAAAAACAAAAGCGGAACAACCTTTTGTCTTTTTGTTTGGAATGGGCCAATTATTGCCTGACTTTGAGAGCAATATCAAGGGCTTAAAGAAGGGGCAAAACTTTTCTTTCGGTATTCCTAGTGACAAAGCTTATGGAGATCCTAATCCTGATGCTATTGTAGATATTGATAAAAAGGCTTTTATCATTGAAGGAAAACTTGCTGAAGATTTGTTGGAAATTGGGAAAGTAATCCCTATGCGTGAT
>JAHDHB010000466.1:1548-5769 GCA_020631545.1 Saprospiraceae bacterium
AGTGGTAGCGGTAGGCGATAATGATGTGAAAATGGATTTTAACCACCCGATGGCAGGTACCAATCTATTTTTTACGGGCGAAGTTCTGGATGTTCGCGAAGCTACTCAAGGAGAATTAGATCACGGTCATGTTCATGGACCTGGTGGTCACCATCATTAGGAGTGATGAATTAGGAATGACGAATTATGGACTGGAAGGTGGGGATTCTTAATTTTTTAAGAAAAAGCTTGTTGAATATAGTCGTTCAACAAGCTTTTTGTTTTTCTATACAGGACTTTTCACAATGGTACAGCATTTGCATACTTCAAAATGAATTACGAACTTTACACCTACAATGCTGCAAAACTGTAGTGTAGATGGAGGAGAAAAATAAAGATGGAATGAGGAGCATCTTTCTATTTTTACCTATCCATGTTGTCCATTAAAATACCAAAAGCTGTTATGAATTTTAAACCATTAGCCCTGTCCATGCTAATTACTTTCCTTTTTTTGTCGCTTGGATTTTCAAGTCAGGCACAAGGAAGTTGGGAATTAAAAAAGAATAAAAACGGTGTAAGCGTTTACACTAAAAAGGTTGAAAACTCTAAGTTGAAAGCTTATAAAGCTATTGTCGAAATCAACAGCACTGTTGAAGAAGCTTACGACTTATTGCTTGATTTTAAAGCCTATCCTGCTTGGCAACACAACTGTTCTACTGGAAAATTAATCAAAAAAGTCAACGATAATTCCATGTACGTCTACGTTGTGACGGATGCTCCTTGGCCAGTTTCTGACCGCGATATTGTCATGAAATACGATATTACAAAACCAAGTAGTGATGAAATAAAAATCGGAATGAGTGCTGGTGATAAGAGTATGGCACCGGCGGTAAAAGGCAATGTGCGTATGGACTATTTAAAGGGATTCTGGAAAATCACGTCTAAAGGCGAAGGAAAAATACAAATTACACAGCAAGTCCACGCCGATCCAGCAGGGAATATCCCAGAGTGGTTAGCCAATTCAGCCGTCGTTGATACTCCTTATGAAACTTTATTGAAGATGAAACAACGATTGGAGAAGTAATTCGGTCTTGTTTTTCTTGGTTCAAATTGCTTGCAACATACATAAATTGTGAGCGAGGCGCAAACCTGATCTGCTGATGGCTATCGTGCATCAAGCTCCTCAGGTTTGCGCCTTTCCACTTGTATACATGCCTGCCCTCTTCTTACTGTTTTTGTCCTTCCCTTTTCTAAAGCACCATTTGTTCTTCCTTTTCCCTTTCTTTCCTTGCTTCTTTTACGAATGGCCTTTCAAAAAAAATTATTAAATTTGTTTACTATGAACAAAGAACAACGATGGTTTGTCATTGTAAATCCAACGGCAGGCGTAAACAGAGCAGGGAAAAGATGGCCTAAGATCTCCGAAATGCTAACTCAAGCGGGGTTGGAGCACGATCATGGTTTCACGCAACGGAGAGGTCATGGTGCTGTTATGGCTAGGAATGCTATCCGAGAAGGCTACCGTAAAATTATTACGATAGGCGGGGACGGGACGAATAATGAGGTGATGAATGGTGTGCTAAAACAAAAAGTAGTGCCTTCGAATGAAATTACCTACTCCATTATTCCCGTAGGAACTGGAAATGACTGGATTAAGACGCATAAAATACCCAAAAATACCAAGAAAGTTATAGCGCTTATTAAAGCAGGAAAGACTTCTTACCAAGATATTGGCCTGGTAACTTATGATGAAGAGGGAACGGAAAAAAAACGCTATTTCATGAATGTAGCAGGCATGAGCTACGATGCCTTTGTAGCGAAAGTCTCCCACGAAAGACGCAACTTTGTGACCAACCAATTGTTTTATTTCTACTTGATTTTTAGCTGTCTTTGGAAGTTTGTACCACGCAAAGCTCGAATTATTTATGATGGGAAGGTGGTGGAAGATGAATTTTATACCATTAATATTGGTATCTGTCGTTATTCTGGAGGAGGTATGCAATTTGTTCCCCACGCTGTTCCCGATGATGGGCTATTTGCTCTAACGATGGCTCAAAATATGCCGAAATGGCGCGTTATCACTGCTACACCACGTTTTTACACTGGGAACATTGAATCTCATCCAAAAGTCTCCGTAGCACAAGTCAAATCTATCAAAGTAGAAGATATGGGAGGAAAACCTACACTGGTAGAAGTCGATGGCGAATTCCTAGGAGGCACACCCGTTGAATTTTCGATTTTGGAGAAAGCTTTGAAAATCATTGTTCCTTAAGCTACTTACCTCGTATTGCTGAGCAGAACCACTACGCCGAAAAGTGTGAGTTTTTTAAAAAATAAGATTTATGATGTAAGAGGCATGAAGTGCTCATGGGGTGGGGTATTATTTGCTAGCCAATACTAAAAATCATACTTCTTAAATCCTAAACGGGTCAAGCAAGAAGAGCAAACAAAAATCTTAAGAGCTATCCACGCGGTACGTCTGCGGGTGGGCTTGTGGGATGGTGGACGTGCTGCGTGTTCTCAAACAAACGCTACAAAGTTTCTGTCCCAAATGTGCAGCAAATTTTGCCAAAGGCTTACCTTGTATTTCTGAGGAGAGCCACTAGTTCATAGTTTTTGCCTTGGCTCATTATAATCAATTTCAATGATGAATCGTTGTTTTTCTTGTTGTTCTGAATGTTTTTACTTGCCTTTGCTGATTTTTAGTGTTTTGGTATACAGTGCATTCCCCCTGATGGGGCAAAAATCGACGGCATTGCAAAACGCTATAGAAAAAGTAGTTGCTACGCCTGAAATGAAACATGCATCTTTAGGCATTTGTGTCCTAGATGCGAAGACTGGAGCCGTAATAGCGGAACACGACAAGTTTCGAAGCCTCATTCCTGCTTCTACCTTGAAGGTGGTGACAACGGCGACAGCCATAGGCGTGTTAGGTGCTGAGTATAAATACACAACAACGTTAGCTTATGATGGGACGCTAGAAAATGGCGTGTTGGACGGAAATCTATACCTCCAAGGAACTGGGGATCCTACGCTGGGATCTGATCAAATGGAAGGAGGGAAAGATTTAACGGCTATCCTCAGTAGTTTTGGTGATGCGGTAGAGCAAGCGGGAATTCAAGAAATAAAAGGGTATATTATAGGCGATGGCTCTTATTTTGAAACTGCGGTGAATGGAAAATCGTGGCCGTGGTATGATTTAGGAAACTATTATGGTGCGGGGGTGAGTGGCCTGAATATTCATGAAAACCTGTATTACCTGACCTTTCAGCAAGGAGGAAATCTAAGCACACCTCCTACGATTCTTGGTGTTCGCCCTAGTATCCCTTACCTAACTTTTGAAAATGAATTAAAAACAGCGGGCGCAAAATCTGGGGATAATGCCTATATTTTTGGTGCGCCTTACACCTATCACCGCTTCATTCGCGGCAGCTTACCACTAGGAACTGGAGAATTTACGATAAAAGGTTCTGTACCGAATTCCGCCTATTGGTCAGCCTATTTATTTCATAATTATTTAAGAGCGCAGACCACTGTACAAGTAGGTAATCTAGTTTCTACCCAAGGCCAACTAAAGCGTGAAGGAAGGGCACAAGAGGCCGATAGAACGCCCATTTATAGCCATTATTCCCCAACGCTGAAAGAAATTGTTTATAGAGCTAACAAGAAGAGTGTCAACTTGTACTGTGAGAGTATGCTCAAGATGATGGGGCAAAAAAAGGAGGCAGAAGGCAGCACGGAAGCTGGAGTAAAAGTAGTACAAAACTTCTGGGAATCACGAGGGGTAAATTTAGATGGATGGGTAATGGAAGACGGCAGTGGATTGTCTCCCAAAAATACCATCACAGCACATCAAATGGCGACTATGCTAAGCAAAATATCGAAAGATGAAACGCTTTACGCTACTATCTACCCTTCCTTATCTGGGGCGGGTGCTGTACGGTCAAAAAGCGGCTCTATGGAGCGTGTCCGCTGCTATGTGGGCTATGTAAAAACAAAATCAGGAAAGCTTTTGTCCTTTGCGCTTCTAGGCAACAATTTCCTAGGAAAAAGTAGTGTGATGAGGAAGCATTGGAAAGCCTTGATGAAGACGATGGAAAGTCTTTAGTAGCAAAATTTTGTAAGTTGCTCAGGTCGAAACTATTCCATCTTTAAAAGAGGTAGGCTTGAGCAAGCTAGCCGCTCTGTCAAGGACGGGGTGAATACTCTTAAAAACAAGCAAAAATAACAGAAATATACCTT
>JAHDHB010000467.1 GCA_020631545.1 Saprospiraceae bacterium
ATACACACGTTTTGGACTAGTAAAGAGCAATATATAGGAACTTTGCTTTCTTTTTTAGAAAGAAATTAACTAAGAGTTATGAATTTTTACGATTATGCTTGAAGTAAGACTAACAGAGATTTAAGGAATCTCTTGTTTGGTCTTAATTTTCTCGCAATGTGAAAAACTAATTGCATTGAATAGAATATGCGAAGGGAACTTATTCCTTCGGGGTTTAATCTAGTAACACGACGATTTGAAAAAATGTTCCCAGAAAATAAAAAAAAATATAGATTAGAATATAAGTCGTTAACCTTCAAATAAATAATTTGTCACTATTGTTTTAGTGGATGACCAAAACAGTTTTTAAGTTGGAATAAAATGCACATATTTTGTGGAGGTCAATGGTTAGGCTATCTCCGAACCACTAAAAATCCTTATCTAAAAGGTGTTTACTTTATAGCTTAGTTGACGATAACATGTTTCGAGGAGTTGGATATTTACCAAATGTACTCTTCAAACCTTATTATTTGTCCCTATCCGTATAAGTTAATCAAATTCAAATTTTTTGAAAGAATAAGAGAAGAATTCAATTACAAAGCGTAGTTTTAGCGGAAATAAAAGATGAATGATGGAAAGACCAAACTATACGACCAAAACTTACGTCTCCGCTACGCTTTTGACGGTACTCATTGTCACCATTTTTCTTTGGGTGATCTGGGACGTACAAGCAACGCACAAAGAATTATTTTATGTACTACTAGGCGTTGCAGCCTTGGCAAGTTTTAATTTATACAATACGCTACTAGCCCTTTTTTCTAAGAAAAAGTGATGCTGGTTGATAGTTGCCCAAGTATCTTATTTGTCATTTAGCTTCCAGTCGTAGTCCATGTACTTTGGCTCAACGCCCTCAGGAATAGGCATTAAACTATACTGATTGAGGTATTCAATTAACGACATCTTCTTCGTGAAATCGTTTTTAAACCAAGAGAAGATTTTGGAGATTTGGAAATTATCTGGTCGGATGGTATTTTTTCTAAAGTCATTAATGAAGAAAACTGCTTGCTCTTCCAACTGTTCATTTAGACGTGCAGCAGTGAAGGCTTCATTACGGAGATCAGGGCAGGAATAAGAGGCACAAACAATAGCAAAGTGAATGCGAGGTTCGTCGAACTCCTTGCGTAAAATGCTGTGTTCTATGCCATTTAGGTCGTACTTCTTTCCTTCGATTTCAATAAAACGAATGTCCCATACGGAGCTTATAAATGGGATACCCTTTTTTATATCCTTAATACTAGCAAGAGGATAATGCTCTAGTACTAAATCTATTGTAAACGCATTGTACGCATTTATCCAATAAGCCAAGCGTTCTTCTCTACTCCAATTGCCTTCATTAGGATGGTTGTTACGTAGTAATTTTAAATAAGCTTCGAAGGTATCACGGTCTTCTTGAAATCCTTTATAACTGACGATCCCTTTGCTACTCACATGCTTTTTCAACAAGCCGTTCCAAATCTCATGAGTTATTGGTTTTGAATTGGAATTGACCATTTTACGTTGGCAAGAGCTAAGAGATAAAAGAACGAAAGCAAGAAGTAGGATGCGCATGATTCGGGCAATAGTTGCTGGGAAATGGAGAAATGAAAATGTATTTAATTACGAGTGAGGAATTAAGAATTACGAGTATACCTTTTGAATGTCTTTAACCATGAGAATTTCAACTTACGCTATACGCAATTTGTGTATAATTTAGACTGAAACTGCTATTTGTTAACTACTAAATATATCCCTAATTCCTCACTCGTAATTAGCCGCTTCGCTGCATTAAGTGTACAGGTTGTCTTTGAGAACATCCCTAGAGATAACGATGCGCTGAATTTCGGAAGTTCCTTCGTAAATCTGTGTGATTTTTGCATCCCGCATCAAGCGTTCTACATGATATTCTTTTACAAAACCATAGCCACCATGTACTTGTACCGCCTCTGTCGTCGTTTTCATCGCTACTTCAGAAGCAAAAACTTTGGCCATAGCACTAGCCCGATCATACTTCATTCCTTGGTCCTTCATCCAAGCAGAACGATAGACTAAAAGCTTAGCCGCTTCGATCTCTGTAGCCATGTCCGCTAGTTTGAAAGCGATAGCTTGGTGCTTGGAAATTGGCTTCCCAAAAGCTTTTCGTTCCTTGGAGTATTGTAGGGATAATTCGTAAGCGCCTCCAGCAATTCCTAGTGCTTGAGCTGCAATACCGATACGGCCACCCGCTAAGGTTTTCATGGCAAATTTAAAACCGAAACCATCTTCTCCGATTCGATTCTCCTTAGGAACTTTTACATCCGTATACATGATGGAATGCGTATCCGAAGCACGAATTCCGAGTTTATCTTCCTTGGCTCCGATGGCCACACCATCCCATTTTGTTTCGACAATCAAGACATTGATTCCACGGTGTCCTTTGTCTACATCAGACTGAGCGATAACGAGATGCACGTCTGATGTGCCTCCATTGGTAATCCAGTTTTTTGTACCATTAAGTATATAATGGTCACCCATATCGATAGCCGTTGTCCGTTGGCTTGTAGCGTCACTTCCTGCTTCTGGTTCGGAGAGGCAAAAAGCGCCGATCCATTCCCCCGTAGCAAGTTTAGTTAAATATTTTTGCTTCTGTGCTTCCGTTCCGAATGCTTCTAACCCCCAACAAACTAGAGAGTTATTGACCGACATGATAACAGACGCTGAGCTGTCCACTTTAGATAGTTCTTCGATGGCTAGGACATAAGATAAGGTGTCCATTCCTCCACCACCATATTTCGGATCAACCATCATTCCCATGAAACCCATTTCCTTCATTTGTTCTACTTCCTCTTTAGGATACTTCATATCCCTATCCCGATCTATAACGCCTGGTTTCAAAATATTTTGGGCAAAATCTCTAGCAGCTTCACGAACAGCTAGTTGTTCTTCAGTTAATTCGAATGTCATGTCAAAAATTAATTTTTCAATACTTAATTTTAAGAAAATTGCGTGTGCAAAATTAAGAGTAAAAAAGAGAAATGAGTAATTATTGAGCACAAAGCTGATATTTTGATGCTTTTTGCTAGGAAATTAACACCATTTTAGGAAAAATGTTTGCTGACGTTCTAGTTTTATCAAGATGAAGCTTTAGAAACATAATAATTTAACAAAAAAATGGAAATGAATGCAATTAACTATTAAAAAGTCCGTTATATTACTGTTGATTAACGTCGAAAACTACAAAACACCAATAAATGGCAAACAAAAAGGATAAAAAGCATAATCATGATGGACATTGGAAGTTCATAATTGACGGTCATTTCGAAAAATTTATTGAATTTTTTATGCCGGATTTATATCCTTATATCGATTTTTCTAGGAAACCTGACTCTTTGGAGAAGGAATTATTGAAAATTTCGATGGATGAAAAGAAAAAAGGAACGGTAATCAATGATAAATTGATGAAGATTTATCTAAAAGATGGAAATTCTTGTTGGATTTTAATTCATATCGAAGTACAGTCAAGTAATGAAAAGGAATTTCCAAGTAGAATGCACAAGTATTATTACCGTATTAAAGATAAATACGAGCATAGAAAAATAACAGCTATAGCCATTTATACAGGGGAAAGTGTACCCGAAAACTATGATTACTATTTGGATAGTTGTTTTGGAATGGAAATGACCTATAAATTCAATACCTACTTGGTAAAAGATGCTTCAATAGAAATGCTGATGAGGTCTTCAAATCCCTTTGCACTCGTCGTTTTAGTTAGTGTCATGTCAAGCTATAAATCGCGATTTCTAGCGGCTAATTTTTCATTATTCATCGTCAAAAATTATTTCCGTAGCTACGGCTATGCAAAGAATTTTTTCCTTGTCTAATAAAAAATTAGCTCGCTATAAACTCGCCATTTCTAACTTGACATGACACTAGTAAATGTTTGAATAAATCCATGAATGACGACAAGTTACGATTGGAATTCAAGTATAATCTGCTTATCTTAGCCATAGGAAAGGGCTATACGAATAGAGAATTTGAATCTCTCTGGACTTTTCTTCAATTTATGTTGATCTTACCTGTAGATCTCGAATCGCAATTGGAGCGAAAAATTAATAAACGTTACAAAATTGAAAAAGACATGTATAGTAAAGAACAGATGAATGAATTAGCCAATCGAACTTATAGGATAATTCATGGTGTTTCTTTTGATGATTTGTTGGAAAAAAGCAAAAGGGAAAGACTAGAAGCGGAGAGGAAAGCACAACAAGCTGAAAACGAGAAGCTAGAGGCCGCCAAAAGTGTCCTTAAAGAGGGAATGTCTCTAGAAAAAGTTTTGAAAATTTTCCAGTTATCTGCCGAACAAATAAGCATTCTGAAAACCTCTTTGAAATGATTGTACATGAATGCTGTTCAACATGGACTTATAAGTAGCAGATTTAGAATCTAGGAGACAGCTTTTTCCTAAAGGCCTTTTATTTTTTCTACAAAATCAGTAGTCGAACTATCTTCTCCAAAATCCAAGCTCTTCACGATCCCTCCACTATTTAAAACAAGATCAGCTCCGACTATGGAATCTATAGGCCAATCTCCGCCCTTTACTAGGGCGTAGGGCTGTATTGTCGTTATCAGGTTTAATGGGGTGTCTTCCTCAAAAATCACCACAGCATCGACAAAGGCTAAGGAGGCTAGGAGGTAAGCCCTTGTTCGCTCGTCCTTGATAGGCCGCTCATTTCCTTTCAGGCGTTTTATAGAGTTATCGGAGTTGAGGCCAACGATCAATTTATCCCCTAAATCTTTTGCTGCTGCTAGGCATTTTAGGTGACCAACGTGTATTAAGTCAAAGCAACCATTTGTAAATACTAAGGATAAATTGGCCTTTTTCCATTCTTGAAGCGTATCTAGGAATGATTTGTCATTCAATACTTTATGCGCTATCTTTTTGAAGGATGATGACATAACTCCTAGGGTTTTGTTTCGATGGATGTGGTACTCTTTTTATTTAGAAGAGGCAGCACAGCAAAGGCAATGATACCAAAAATGATATTACAAGAAGAAACAGTAATGAACTGGATATTGCTAAAAGAAAATGCGTCATCACCTGCCAATCCATACAAAATTAGCGCTTGAGTAACTAAGAATTGGAAGCTTCCCATGCCTCCAGGCGCAGGAATCACCATACCTAAACCACCAAAAACAAATACCGTGAGTGCTGCTATACTGGATAAGTTTTCGGTAGGAACAAAAGCAAAAAAGCAAAAATAGGTCATCATATAGTACATGACCCAAATGAAAATGGTGTGAAAAATGAAAAGACCAGGGCGTTTTAACTTTCCTATAGAGAGGATGCCTTCCCAAAATCCTAGGAAAATAGTCTTTATTTTTTTGAATAATGCACTTTCCAAGATTTGGGCTCTAAAAATTAGACCCAACACGAGTAGTAGTAGGCAAATTCCTCCTCCTACGATGAGCAACAAGCCGAAATTACTGGTTTTTCCATCTGTAGCAGCATTGGCACTGACAAACTCCCAAATGCGGTCAAACTCAAGTAGAAAAGCTAAACCAATCATACTTGCTAAGCAAATGACATCCAGCGTTCTATCTACGACAATCGTGCCGATGAGCTTTTCTAAAGGTACTTTTTCGTAGCGGTAGACTAAGCCGGGTTTTACCACTTCCCCGAAGCGAGGGAGAGCCATATTAGCAAAGTAGCCAGCCATGGTAGCCCAAAACGTATTATAGAACTTTACATCGTAGCCCATCGGACGAATCAGCA